>CAZCYG010000071.1:0-5093 GCA_964502795.1 uncultured Candidatus Saccharibacteria bacterium
AATAGCGAATGTGCAGATTGCGGATCATTTGATGCCACCAGGTAGACAAACGCTTGAGGTGCGTATGTCAAGTGAGTTGGATGATGGTAACGTAGTGACCGCATATCCCGACGGCACGCCGTTGTAATGTCCATGCTAAAATAAACGCATGATCGGAGGTGGTTTATGAAAGTCAAAGACAAGGTATTTTTGGTGACTGGCGCAGGTGGCGGAATTGGCGGTCAGCTGGTGCTAGGGTTACTGGACAGAGGGGCGAAAGTCGCTGCAGTTGACTTAAAAGAAGAGAGCCTACAACAAATCAAGGAAAAAGCAGGCAGCAATGCTGACAAAGTCTCTATTCATGCGATCAACATTACTGATCGAGCAGCGGTGTCCGGATTGCCTGACGAAGTAATCAAACAACAAGGCCAGATTGATGGTGTGATTAACTGTGCCGGTATTGTGCAGCCGTTTGTAAAAGTCAACGATCTGGATTTTGACGCGATCGAGCGAGTCATGAATGTGAATTTTTATGGGACGCTGAACATGACCAAGGCGGTTCTGCCCTACTTGCTGGATCGTCCTCAGGCGCACGTGGTTAATGTGTCGAGCATGGGCGGGTTTTTGCCGGTGCCAGGACAAAGTGTCTATGGCGCGTCCAAGGCGGCAGTCAAGTTACTAACCGAGGGACTATATGCCGAACTGCTCGATACGAATGTCCGTGTCAGCGTGGTGTTCCCTGGTGCGACTAATACGAATATCACCGGTAATTCTGGTGTCAAAGCCCCATCGATGCCGACGGGTACCAAACAACCTGACATACCCATGTTATCTGCTGAACAGGCAGCGCGGATTATCCTTGACGGTGTCGAATCTGACAAATATCAGATATTTACCGGCAAAGATTCAAAAATGATGAATCGATTGTATCGACTGAACCCGAAATTCGCGACTAAATTGATCGCCAAACAAATGCGGTCGCTGCTTGGCGGCAAGTAACGCAAGTCAAGCGTTTGTGCTACCCTAGTACGGATGAGTGACGCACTTACTTTTACTATCACAGATCGGTTAGATGGCGCGTTGGCGCGGACGGGGACGATCACGACGCCGCATGGGACGATCCAGACCCCGGCGTTTATTCCTGTTGCGACCCAAGCGACACTCAAGACGCTGACCCCCGAACAGTTAACGGCTACTGGCGCGCAGGCGGCACTGGCAAATGCCTATCACCTATTCCTTCGCCCCAGTCATGAGATTATTGATCAAGCGGGCGGGTTGCATAAATTCATGCATTGGGACAAACCAACATTTAGCGATAGTGGCGGATTTCAAGTGATGTCGCTAGGCGTTGGATTTAAAAAAGTGATCGATATGGCTGGGGATGGCGCGCCGAACGTGACGCGCAAAAAAGACAAGTTGGCATGGATTGATGATGACGGCGTGACATTCAAATCCCATCTGGACGGATCGACACATCGTTTTACGCCCGAACTGTCGATGCAGATCCAGCATGGTATCGGCGCTGATATTACTTTTGCGTTTGACGAATTGACCACGCTACACCACGATTATTATTACCAAATTGAAAGCCTGGACAGACGCACTCACCCCTGGGCCGTGCGGAGTTTGACTGAACACCAGCGGTTGAACGCCGAGCGGTCACATCGGCCGCCACAGGCACTGTTTGGCGTGATCCAAGGCGCAAACTACGAAGATTTGCGGCGCAAATCAGCCAAGTTCCTCGGTAATATGGATTTTGACGGTTATGGTCTAGGTGGTGCGCTGGAAAAAGCCAAAATTGGCGAGATCGTCCGCTGGATGAACGAAGAACTGCCCGAGAACAAACCGCGCCATATGCTGGGCATCAGCGAGCCCGACGATATTTTTGCGTGCATCGAAAACGGAGCCGATACCTTTGACTGCGTATCCCCTGCCCGCGTGGGTCGAAATGGTGCGCTGTATACGCGTTATGGCCGTGTCAACATTCACCGGGCGCAGTTCAAATCTGATTTCACACCATTTGACGCTGAATGCGATTGCTATACGTGCACCAACTACACGAGTGCCTATCTGCACCACTTGTTCCGGGCAGACGAAATCCTTGGTATGACGCTGGCGACTATCCATAATATCCGTTTCATCGTACGTTTGGTGGATGCTATCAGAGCAAGTATTGGCAACGGTACATTTTTTGAATTCAAACAGCGATTTTTGACTGATTACTACAGTTCAAAATAGCGTCCCTGCATCTATCAAAAAATGCAGGCGTGCGCTATACTGAAAACCAATGAAAACCCGCGTCGATATCGATACTCAGACATTTGTACGTTTTTGGTTGGTGGTTATTGGTTTTGCTCTCGCCGGATACCTGATTATCAGTGCAAGCACAGCGCTGATACTCATTGGGACCGCCTTTTTCTTGGCGCTGGCATTGAACAAACCGGTTAGCGCGCTTGCCAACAAATTACCGGGCAAGAGTCGCGTTGGGGGTACGGCGATTGCATTTATACTCGTGGTGGCGTTTTTGGGTACATTCCTGTTTTTGGTGGTGCCACCCATCGTGACGCAATCCGCCAAGGTGGCGCAGTCAATCCCAACTTTGATTGACACTGCTCAGACGCAGTGGCATGGGCTTGATGCACTGATTCGGGAGTATGGTCTGCAGGGTCAGGTCGATCGTGCGCTCGAAAGTGTCAAGGCGAATGCAACAGGTTGGGCTGCCAACATCGGTACGGCGTTCGTGTCGAGCATCGGTTCGATATTTGGACTGCTGGCATCAACATTCCTAGTGCTTGTCCTTGCGTTTTTGATGTTGATCGAAGCGCCAAGTTGGTTGAAGCGTTTCTGGGGTATTTATAATGATGAAGATAAACTCGAGAGCCATAAACGCTTGGCCGACCGTATGTACAATGTTGTCACTGGCTATGTTACCGGTCAGCTGGCCGTGTCTGGTATAGGAGCGATATTTGCCGGTTTGACGATATTTATTATGAGCTTTATCTTTGATATTCCGCATAATTTGGCTTTTCCGGCTGCGGCAATTGCCTTTGTGCTGTCGCTGATACCAATGTTTGGGTCAACAATTGCGGGCGTTTTGATATGTATATTGCTTGCATTTAGTAGCATTAGCGCATCACTCATTTTTGCCGTCTACTTCATTATCTATCAGCAGATTGAAAACAACTTTATATCACCAACGATCCAGTCAAAAACAGTCGAATTATCCGCACTGGCTGTGTTGGCGTCTGTTACGATCGGCCTGTACCTGTTCGGTATCGCCGGTGGTATTATATCTATTCCGATTGCTGGTTCGATCAAAGTCCTACTAGAAGATTATCTGGAAAACGCCAAAAAGCGCCGCAAACACAGCGAAAAACCGCTTCATCGGTTGGTAAAAAGAGCGCAAGGCGACGCTTAGGTAGTTTGTTCTTTTGAGAAAAGAACCAATCCTTTCTTTGCAGTGTCAAAGAAACAAACCGCCTTCTTCTTTAGATCGCTAAAGAAGAAGCAAGAAACCTCGTGACGGCTTCGCCAAGTCGTGAACACCGTCAGTTGAAAACTGGTCGCTGCGGAACTCCCTCTGGTCGGTCACATTTATTAATTTTAGTTGTTTAAATGCGACAGGTCCTCGCGAATTATTCCAGTTTTCGACTGGCAGTGTTCTCGGTTGTCTGCAGATGTCACAGATTAGCTACATTATTGTTACAAACACAGCAAAGCTGTGAGCAATTTTTCGCAGTTATACTGCGTTAGACAATTAATTAGCTTCGTGGCTCTTGCAGAAACCCGGATGGCGAGAGCTTGTGAGCGAGAATCATTTTTGTGGATCTGTCAAAATCAAATAAAAAAGATATTGATTTTGACCGACCAGAGGGAGTTCCGCAGCAACCCGCTCACAAGCTCTCGCCATCTCGGCGTTTCGAAACTGCCACAAGAGTTTTGCTTCTTTTGCGATTCAAAAGAAGGTGCTTTGTTTCTTTGGCACTGCAAAGAAAGGATTTAGTGTTTTGACAGAAAGTATAAAACTATTTATATTCCCAAACAGTCCCTGCTGCCGTATCGCGCAGTATAATACCTTGCTTTTCAAACTTGTCACGAATTTCATCTGATTTTGCCCAATTTTTGTCGTCGCGGGCGCGTTCGCGTTCGATGATCAGTTGCTTTTGATCATCGGTGATGTCAGCTGTGGTTTCCAGTAATTTGAGTCCTAGGAGTTCGTCGATAGCTTCGAGAAGTTCTGTGAGCGTATGATGGTTCACTCTGTCTAGTGAATGTGACTCGATATAACTGAATGTCTCGTCGATAATCCGCAGGGCTTCGGGCGTGTTCAAATCATCACTGAGTGCTTCTTTGATTGCGCCAATAGCGGCCGGTGACGGATCCATTTCGTTGCTATTTTCAATACCACTATGAGTTTGGTGTCGTAGTGCGGCGATGTTGCGCCAGTGTTGCAGCCGATTACGAGCAGCGTCCAGATTATCCCACGAAAAATTAATCGGTGATCGATAGTGCGATTGCAGCATGAACAAGCGTACCGTCATCGGACCGTACTTTGCCAGCACGTCACGAATCGTATAAAAATTATTCAGACTTTTGGACATCTTTTGGCTGTCGATAGTTAAAAACCCTGTATGTACCCAGTATCGGACGAACGGTACTTTGCCTGATGCTGATTCCATCTGAGTGATTTCGGCTTCGTGATGGGGAAAGATCAGATCAATCGCGCCGCCGTGGACATCATACTGTGGACCAAAAAAATGCTCAGTGATGGCCGTATCCTCGATGTGCCAACCGGGTCTGCCACTACCAAACGGTGCATCCCAAACGGGCTCCCCGGGTTTGCTAAATTTCCATAGCGCAAAATCATTCCAGCCACGTTTGTTATCGCTCTGGTCGATCCGTGATTGGGCATCGTTTTCTTTGATTTCGGTGCGACCGGACAGCTTGCCGTAGTCTTTGAATTTGGCGATTTCAAAATATATGCCGTCGCCGTCGATGATGTAGGCATACTCTTTGTCCAGCAGTGTTTGCACCTGGCGGATGATGTCGTCAATGTGGTCAGTTGCCCGTGCGTAGGTATCGACTGATGTATTGCCTAGCTTTTGCATGTCTTC
>CAZCYG010000072.1:0-5038 GCA_964502795.1 uncultured Candidatus Saccharibacteria bacterium
ACATGCAACAAAAAGACGTAATTTACATAGATGTCGAAGACGATATCACCGCGATTATTGGCAAGGTAAAAGCTGCCAAAGAAAAAATCGTCGCCTTAGTACCGCCAAAACGCACGGGTGTGTTGCAGAGTGCGGTTAATTTGCGCCTATTGGCACGTGCGGCAGATGGCGCAGACAAGCGGCTGGTGCTTATCACCAGTAATGCTGCGCTGGGTGGTTTGGCGGCAAGCGCTCAGATCCCGGTGGCTAAAAATCTACAATCACGTCCAGAGTTAGCCGAAATTCCTGTACTGGCGGTTGATGATGACGATGTGATCGACGGTGAACAGCTACCCATAGGCGAGCATGCGGCAAGTGCCGCTGACACGGATGGCAAAGCGGTGCCACCAAGCACGATTAGTGGTATTAACATCGATGGTGACGCGACGCCCACGCACGCTGCTGACAAAAAAGCTAAGGCAAAAAAAGGCGTCAAGGTGCCGGACTTTGGTAGTTTTCGAAAGCGCATGGTATTTGGTATTGCAGGTGGAGCGCTGTTTGTCGTGTTTTTGGTGTGGGCTATCTGGTTTGCCCCGCATGCGACGGTTGTTATTAGCGCAAAAACCAGTGAACAGGTGGTGAATGTGCCTGTGACGTTAGGATCTGATCTGACAACTGACGCTGAAAAGGCAACCATCAAATCAATCATTCAACAGGAAAAAGTCAGTCAGTCAGTTGATTTTGATGCGACGGGCCAAAAAGACGCTGGCGAAAAAGCAAAGGGAACGGTCAAGTTTTCGACATCATCACTATTTGGTTTAGGCACGATACCGGCAAACACGGTTCTTCAGACATCGACTGGTTTGTCATTCCTTACGGATTCTGCTGTCACATTGACCTACACTGGTGGCACAACATCCACTGCCACAGCGACAGTAACTGCTGCTGATACAGGCACGAAATACAATGGTGCGACAGGGGCTCTCAGTGGTACGTCATCGTCCGTCAGTGCAACCTTAGTAGATGCCACATCGGGCGGCACGACCAAGATGATATCGATTGTCCAGCAGGCGGATGTCGAAAAAGCCAAACAGCAAATTGCTGAACAAGATACCACTGAGGTAAAAAAGAAACTGCAAGCACGGTTTGATAGCGGCGTTGTGATTATCCAGGACAGCTTAACGACGAATGCGGGCGACGCTGTCGCGACACCGACAGTTGGTAACGAAGCAACAACTGGCAAGGCAAAACTAACCCGTGAAATTACCTATGTCATGACAGGAATAGCCAAAGCGGAACTCGACGACTATCTCAAGACGGCGCTCCAAAAAACGCTTGCTAACGCGTCAGGTCAGCGCGTGTATGATACTGGTCAAGGCACGGCAAAATTTGAGGATTTCAAAGCTGGCGAGAATAACGTCTCGACAGTTGTATTGACCGCGACAGGCCAGATAGGTCCAAAGATTAATGATGATGACATCAAAGAGCAGGTTAAAGGCAAACGGTACGGAGAAATCGTTGCCGATCTAAAAGTAATTGATGGCATTAGTGATGTTGATGTGAATCTGTCGCCATTCTGGGTGCAGACAGTACCAAATGACACCAAAAAGATAACGATTGAATTTAAACTAATCAAAAATAATGGATAAGGGCGCGTAGTGGGGTCGTTGCTTGCGCTAGACGTCGGTACCAAGCGTATTGGAGTGGCTGTTGCTGATAGCCTGGTGCCGATTGCCGTACCGCTGCAAACGATTGAGGTTGACGACACTGAGGTTGCGGCAATTCAAAAGATCGTTGCGGAAAAATCAGTAGAGAAAATAATTATCGGGTATCCCCGCAATCAGAGCGGTGATCCGACGCCGCAGACAGAAGTGACGAAAGCGTTTGCTGCGCGTCTGGGAGATGCGGTGCCTATTGCGTTTCAGGACGAATCGCTGACGAGCGTGATTGCAGAAGATCGACTAAAAGCGGCAGGCAAGCCATACCAAAAAGGTGATATTGACGCACTGGCCGCGGCAATAATTTTGCAGGATTATCTGGAGATACATCATGCCATCTAATTCAAATGAACCGCGACCGTCAATTGACGGGATTCGACCTTCAAAAACTGCGAAATCGGATAATCAGCCTGAATACAGGTATGATCACGAGTTACCAGCACCTGAACCAATTACCAGACTAGCTGCAACAGCGACCCCTGATAGTGTGTTGCCGAGTGAACCACCTACTCCGTCTCGTCATTGGTCACGACGCAAAAAATTCTTCGTTGGTCTGGCTGTGTTTGTTGGTTTGATCGTCGTGATGATCATCAGTGCGGTGGTGTGGTATCAGCAACAGCTGACTCCGGTATCAAATGATACATCACTGCATGTTCGGGTGACGATCGAAAGCGGCAGTACACCGTCAGAGATTGCGACGCAACTGAAAGAATCAGGCGTGATACGCAGCCAAGTAGCATTTGCTATCTACACCAAGCTTACGGGCACTCAGGACACGCTCAAAGCCGGAACATATAGCTTTCAACCAAGCTTGTCTACTCCCGCAATCGTTGATCATCTTGTGAGCGGCAAGCAAGACACGTTCCGTCTGACATTTCTGCCAGGCGACACACTGGCGAATAACCGTCAAAAAATCATAGAGTTGGGGTATAGTGCAGCCGAAGTCGATGCGGCGCTTGCCAAATCATATGATCGGCCACTCTTTGCAGGCAAGCCAACGAGTGCTGATCTGGAGGGCTATATATTTGGTGATACCTACGAGTTTGACGCGTCGGCAACGGTGGAGGATATTCTGGGGCGCACTTTTGACGAGTATGAAGCTGCAATCAAGGAAAACGATTTGGTGAGCGGGTTTAATAAACAAGGATTGACGCTGTTTCAGGGTATAACGCTCGCGTCGATCGTGCAGCGCGAGGTGACGAACGCGACGCCGAGTGTCGCAAATGACGACCAAAAACAGGTTGCACGCGTATTTTTGAACCGTATGGCGGCTGGCATGACGCTGGGATCCGATGTGACGTATCAGTACGCTGCTAAAAAAATGGGTGTTGCCCCTACGCCAACACTGGATTCGCCGTATAACACGCGTATTCACACGGGTTTGCCACCTGGCCCGATTGCCGTACCGGGGGTGGGTGCGCTGGTTGCCGTGGCCAATCCAGGCATCAATGATTATCTGTTTTTCCTGAGTGGCGACGACAACGTGACGTATTTTGCCAAAACGGAAGCCGAGCATCAGCAAAACATTGCGAATCATTGTCAAAAAAAGTGCTTGATTAACTAGTAGGGTAATATATCGTAGATTGTATTGAGTAATGTCGTAACTTGTTATCCTGGACCAAGTCTGGATTTTACGAAACTCGTTGTTGTATACAACCTACTATCTTTCAATTTGTGAGTAAAAACTGAGAAATTTGACAAAATTAGTATATCAAAAAATATATTGACATTTTTAGCAATACTCAGTAGAATAAGGAATAGCACATTTGTACGTTCATCTACTATACAAAGAAGCCTAGGTAATATGATTGCCAACTGGCTGAGTATGCGAGTGGGAGATATGAAATGCAAATGGGCCTACCGACAAATGTCGTACGGGTACAAAACACACAGTGTATGCAAACATACGAGCGTATCCATTGTGTGAGAACGTTTTCACATCTAATACCAATTAATTTGAAACAGGTCGAAGAGTACCCCGTTCCCTCTGTCTATTTGCGAGATAGCGAGAAGTAAGACAAAGTAAGGTAGACGCCCTTGTAGTAATACGAGTGGCAGGAGAACGATAATTCGTAATCAACCAGCAGCGGATGACAATACGTCATCGAATGCCCGCCTGAGACAAGAAATTCTCTCTCGCGGAAATCGTCGAAAAACAAATAAAATGCCAAAACTGACAGTCCTGGCAGCATATGGTGGCGTTTTTATATTTATCGTTTCGTTGATTACAGCAGGATATCAACCTCCTCGTCCACTTTCCGATAGCAGCGCAGTTGCATCTGCATCTGTAACGCAGACTCCTAGTTTGGGGCCTGTTGCAACAACAGAGATCCCCGAGGCGCCATCTGTTGATGAAATTGTTGCGACTGACGTCGCAGCCAAATTAGCAGAGCAAACAAATATGGCTATTGCTGCCAACGTTGCCAACCTTTCCGTATCGCTTGCTGCCAAGTCTGAATTAGGCCAAACGAGCGATGTCGCGATTGTCAAACCCCAGATTATTCAATCAACGGCTGCTAACCGTGATATTACGACGTATACGGCCAAACAGGGTGACACGGTGCAATCCGTAGCTGCTGTTTACGGTTTGAATCCAGATACAATTCGATGGGCGAACAATTTGACTGTTGATAGTTTGTCGGCTGGTCAGGCAGTGACGATTGCTCCGACAGACGGTGTTATTTACACGGTCAAGACGGGTGATACGGCTGATAGTCTGGCAACGACCTATGCGGCAAGCAAAGATCGTATTATTTCGTTTAACGACCTAGAGATTAGTGGTTTGACTGCAGGTGCCCGTATTGTTATCCCGAACGGTATCTTGCCAGAAACACAGCGCCCTGGATATGTCGCACCGACACGCGCTGCAGCTTACGGATATGGTACAAGTAGCGACAATTTGACGACAGTCAGCTCCAATTTCCGCTCAACCAGCGGCAACGGTTACGCGTATGGTTATTGCACATGGTACGCCTACGAACGTCGTCTGCAACTCGGTAAACCAATTGGTGGTAACTGGGGTAACGCATCGACTTGGGCGGCTTATGCGCGTGCATCAGGATTTCGAGTAGATAATACACCAGAGGTAGGAGCGATCCTGCAAAATGGTGGTGGCGCTGGCCATGTCGCAATTGTTGAACAGGTTTTGTCGGATGGTACCATCGTCCTCAGTGAAATGAATTATGCGGGCGGTTGGGGCCGTGTGACAAAAGGTCGTACGATCACTCCTGGTCAGTATGCCAGCTCGTACTATAAGTTCATCCATTAGTAGATAGAGGTTGTATAACAGATAGGTAGCCCTGCTATTCTATTTGCTTATATACTATGAAATATGTTATAAT
>CAZCYG010000073.1:0-5036 GCA_964502795.1 uncultured Candidatus Saccharibacteria bacterium
GTCGTCATAGCCGCGCTCCAGATAAACCGCACCGATAACTGCTTCAAATGCATTGGCAAGTATCTGCTGCCGTGCGCGATCACTACCGTTTTTCTCACCGCGGCTCATGCGAAGTAGCGGTTCATAGCCCAGCGCCATACCTGCTGCACCGATACTTTCAGTCCGCACCAGACTGGACCGCCAACTGGTCAATATGCCTTCCGGTTCAGAAAAATGAGTGTACAGATAGTCCGTTACAGCTAATTCCAACACGGCATCACCGAGGAATTCCAGCCGCTCATTGTGCTCAGACACGCTTTTGCGATGTTCATTAACATAGCTACGATGTGTCAGCGCGGTGATCAGATAATCGATATTGGTGAATTCAAACCCCAATTTCTCACGTGCAAAATCCTGATATGGTGCGGTTTGCATACCCGACATCTAAAAAATCCCCCCATAATGACTTACTTGAGTACAGTGCAAGGCGCTTCCGAAGCGCGCAAGGAAACGTATTGAAAGATACGTTGACTGAGTACTGGAAGAAGTAACACAGCAATGCGCCAAAGAAGTCATTATAGGTTTTCCTGCCGTATTTTTTTCATCGCAAGTAGCATCAACTTCCCAATATCCTCATATTCTACTACCTCTAGTGCATCGTGGAATTTAAACCATTTAATATCATTCATGATTTCTTCTTTTTTGATCTTGCTGGTGTCACCCAGCGCTTTGACCAGATAAATCTGCGTTGTCATCAACACTAACTTGTCGACACGACGATAACGGAAATGAATTTTGCCCAACCACCCCAAAATCTCCAGGTCATGCAGTCCCGCTTCTTCGCCGATCTCCCGACGTGCTGTTTGCTGTGCCGTTTCGCCTTCTTCGATATGACCTTTTGGTATGGTCCAGCGATCTTTTATGTCTTGGATCAACAATATCTCGATACCGTCCTTGCCGTGACGATAGACAATGCCCCCAGCCGTTGCTTCACGAACAATTTCCTGAATCGACGGTTTGCTGCGATTAAAATACTGCTTGAATTTATTGAACTTTGGCGTCGGCATCCGGTGCTTCCCCTACAAGAGTTCGATACGCCGTGCCCAGCACGCCATTGATGAACTTGCTTGAATTGTCAGAACCAAATGCTTTTGCCAACTCAACCGCTTCGTTAATTGCGACTTTTGGCGGTACCTTATCCTTGCCCTGCAGCAGTTCATACAGTCCCAACCGCAATATATTACGGTCAATCCTGGCAATCTGCTCGAGCGGCCATTCAGGGGCAAGCGGTCGAATCTTGTCATCCAGATCAGTCTGCTGATCTAGGACTCCATGCACGAGGACCGTCACGAAATCAACGTCTTCGATTTCGTTTTCGTAGCGCTCCAGATTGCGACGCAGAATATCGTCTATATCAACGCTTTTGTCCTCTGCCTGCGCACGAAATTCATATTCGTACAGCGATTGCAGTGCAACAATCCTACCTAGATGACGATTCGATGCCATGTAAGAATTGGTTCTTTCTTGTTAATGATTTTCTTTAGTTTAGCGCGTTTACGCTTTTTTCGCGAGCTTTTTGCCCGTTTCGTTTTTGGTCGTTTTGACCTTTACTGGTGACGTCGCGTTAACGCGTCGGGCCAGTTTGAGCACCAAATGACTACGGCGAAGGCCGGTCTTGCGTGGGCTGCTCTGTTTCTTTGGCTGAGCCATGGATTAATGTTCTCCTCTCGGTTGTTATATTCGTTGTCACGCTCTTTAGCATTTCACCAAAGATCATAGCCAACGTATTTGGAACTTATTTTAGCAGTTTTGGCTGTATTTCTCAAGGGGGTATTGCTTTTTTATATTTTTTATGTTATAATGGTAAACATGAAGAATTATGAACGATTCGGATCAGTATTATCAGTTGCCGCAGCCACAGTAATTGGTGGTAATGCTTTGAGCGCATGTAGCGCCAATCCGTCCGAAGCACCTGAAGTTCCAGCACTACCAAACTGTGTCGAAGCAGTTGTGACGTATGCAGAACCGACAATCATAGCTGCGGTCAACAACGCACTTGCCTGGGATTTGAACCGAATTCATGATCTTAACGAAGATACAGGATCAATCAATGACGATATACAGCAGGCGTTAGATGCTGCAGCAGCTAACATACAGTATGGCGTGAACACCAGCAAGGAGTTACCGCGACCAGCACATGTGTATGAAGGTCAAGTGTATTCTGTCTATTTCAACCCTACTGACCTGAGCAATATTGAGGTTAGGCAGGGTGCGGATAATATCTGCGACCGTGTACCAACTATTTAGTTATTGTTTCTTCTAAACAACCAGATTCACCAGTTTGCCAGCTACGTAAATAACTTTTTTCGGCTGTTTGCCACCTGTAAAGGCTTGGACATTTTCACTCTCGAGTGCTAATTTTTCAATTTCTTCCTTGGCGATGTCTTTCGCCACCTCCAATTTGGCACGCAATTTGCCGTTAACTTGCACGATGATTGTTATAGTATCAGAGACGAGATACGCATCATCCCACTGTGGCCAACTATCGCGATGGACTGATGTATCGTGGCCTAACTGGTGCCATAACTCCTCGGCGATGTGCGGCGCAAACGGCGCTACCAGCGCAACAAGTGATTCCAACGTAAATTGCCAGTTCGTTCTATCGCCAAAGTGATCTTTCGCTTTCAGTTCATACAGCTCATTTGTCAGTTTCATCATGGTGGCAATAGCCGTATTGTACTTTTGGTCGCCCAGATCACGTGTGACTTTGATTATCGCCGGGTGCACAATTTTGAGCACGGCGTCGGACGATTCACCTTCACTGGCTGTATGGAATTCTTGCACCAAATTCCATACACGATTCAGGAATCGATAACTGCCTGGCACGCCCTGCGGGTCCCAGCGAATCCAGAGATCAAGCGGTGCGGCAAACATCAGATAGGTGCGAAGTGCGTCCGCACCATACCCACTGCCGATAATCTCAAGCGGATCAACACCATTCCCCTTGCTCTTGCTAAACATTTGACCATCACTCGCCGTGACCTTGCCGTTAAACAGAAAACGCTTGAATGGTTCGGGATCATTGACCATACCAAGTTTGTGAAGGAACCTCGTAATGAAACGAGCGTAAATCATATGCGCCGTGGCATGATCACCACCGTTATAAAAGTCAACTGGCATCCATTTATTCGCAACAGCTTCATCAAATGCTTTGTCACTGTTATGCGGATCTAGGTAGCGCAAAAAGTACCAACTACTACAAATATACGTATCGAGCGTATCGGTTTCGCGTTCGGCATCACCACCACAGACCGGACAAGTAACATGCAGCCAATCGGTAGCTCGCGCAAGCGCACTGCGTCCATCACCCGCCGGGCTGAAGCCGTCAAGTTGTGGCAATACGACCGGCAGCTGGTCGTCGGGCACTAGCACCGCGCCGTCTGTTGGACAGTGAATAATTGGAATTGGTGCACCCCAGTAGCGTTGGCGACTGACCGACCAATCGCGGATTTTGAACGTGGTTTTTGATTTGCCAATGCCCTGTTGTTCCAGCCAATCAACGACCTGCTCACGCGCATCACTGGTTGACATACGGTCAAACTGGCCGGAATTCACCAGTACACCCTCGCCGCTATAGAACATGTCGCTGTTTAGATATTTGTCCCAGCCCCACGAGTGATGATCCCAGGTGATCAATCCCGCAACGTCAGCCTTTTTGACCCATCTAATTGAGTGTTTGCCTGTTTCAATTTCGCTTTCGATCTGTGTCGTGGGGTCAACCAACACCTCGTAGAATGCTCCGATACCGTGCTGATTCTTGTTTTTGGTATGACGGTAACCCTTGGCAGACATCAGTGGCGACACCTTTTTGATTGATTTGATATCGGTCAGGCCTGTCTCTTCGATCACTTCGCGTTTGACTGTTGATTCATAATTTTCATCCTCTGGATCAACACCGCCGCCAACAAAATGCACGTGCTCGATATCACCCTCTTGCTCTACCTGAAGTAAATAATTACCCTTGCCATCATGAATAATTGCATCAATTGTCTCTTTTTTGATTGTCTCGACGTCTAGGCGGGGTGCACTGACATCGTCAGGAGTCCAGTTCCAGGCGACAACCTGACGGATCGGCAAATCGTATTTGATGGCAAATTCCTGGTCACGTTCATCATGGGCTGGGACCGCCATAATTGCACCCGTACCATAGCCATAGAGTACATAGTCCGCTACCCAGATTGGAATCTTTTCGCCGGTTGCAGGATTAACCGCGTAGCTACCAGTGAATACGCCGGTTTTTTCTTTGGTTTCCATACGCTCTAGCTCGGACTTTTTGGCCGCATCTGCCACATAACTATCGACTACCTCTTTTTGCTCGGTAGTAACAATGCTGTTTAGTTGCGGATGCTCTGGTGCGACCACCAGGAATGTCGCACCAAAAATAGTGTCAGGGCGAGTGGTAAATACGGTTATTTTTTCACCTGTGCCATCGATCGCAAAATCAACCTCTGCACCTTGTGATTTACCGATCCAGTTTTTCTGCGCCAACTTAACTGTTTCGGTCCAATCTAGTGCATCGGTCGCATCAAGTAGCTCTTCGGCATACTCAGTAATCTTAAAGAACCATTGCTTGATTTCTTTTTTTGCAACTAGTGGGTCGTCTGGTCCGTCATGGCGCCAGCACTTGCCGTCAATCACCTGTTCGTTAGATAGCACCGTCTTGTCGATATCACACCACCACTGCATACGAGCATCTTGATACGCCAGCCCGGCTTTGAACATCTCGGCAAATATCCACTGCGTCCACTTGTAGTATTCGGGATCACTGGTGATGATTTCTTTGGTCCAATCATTGCTCCAGCCCATTGCACGATACTGTTTGTGATACCCAGGAATGATCGTTGCCATGCTTTCCTGCGGCGACACGCCTGTTTTGATTGCGTAATTTTCGGCGGGTAGACCGAACGAATCCCAGCCAACCGGATGATAGCTTTCGTACCCTTGCTGCCGCTTAAACCTGGCCATCACATCACTAATCGTGTAGTTCATCGCATGAC
>CAZCYG010000074.1:0-5012 GCA_964502795.1 uncultured Candidatus Saccharibacteria bacterium
TTGCGAACCGCAACCGCGGCTCACTCCATCGCATCGAACACAGACCCGGCAAATCTGTCGTTTTTTATGAATTAGACTTATGCAACGAAGATGACCTGGACGGTATCTTTGCCGGACATACCGTTGATGCTGTCATCCATTTTGCCGGACTCAAAGCCGTAGGCGAGTCTGAAAAAAATCCGCTTTTGTATTACGGCAATAATATCGAATCGACGCTTTCGCTGCTGCGAGCAATGTCTGGGCGAGTCAAAAAATTCGTGTTCAGTTCGTCCGCCACTGTCTATGGATCAGCTCCAGTCCCCTACGTTGAGACCTACCCAGCCGGGCGTGATATCACCAGCGCGTACGGCAAAACAAAGTACATGGTAGAAGAAATTTTGGCAGACTACGCAAAAAGTGAACCTGCAATGGAATTCACATCATTGCGCTATTTTAATCCAATCGGTGCTCATCCAAGCGGGTTGATTGGGGAAGATCCAAGCGGTATACCAAATAATCTCATGCCGTTTGTCGCACAAGTTGCCGTTGGTAGGCGTGACAAGTTAGCAATTTTTGGCAATGATTACGATACTATCGACGGTACTTGCGTTCGCGACTACATCCATGTCGTCGACTTGGCTCGCGGCCATGTCGCCGCGCTCACTCACGCACAGCCGGGCTATCATGTATATAACCTTGGATCGGGCAAAGGAACATCGGTGTTGGAACTCGTACACACATTTGAAAAAGCCAGCGGGCAAATCATTCCCTATGAAATAGCGCCACGTCGTGCAGGTGATCTACCAGAATTTTACGCAAATGTTGATTTGGCTGCCAAGGAACTACACTGGCAAACAGAGCTGTCCGTCGAAGATGCCTGCCGCGATACATGGAACTGGCAATCCAAAAATCCGGATGGGTATAACAAGTAGCGGCTATTCTACCGTTACACTCTTTGCCAGGTTGCGTGGCTGATCGACATCATTACCACGCGCAACCGCGATATAATACGCCAAAAGTTGCTGGGCAACATTCATCACGATTGGTGCCAGCAATTTTAATCTTGTTGGAACATAGATAGTCGTTTCTGCGTCGATGTCTTTTTTGCTATTTGTGATTGCGATGACATGTCCGCCGCGAGCATTCACCTCTGCCAAATTACTCATGCTTTTGTCCATCAGCCAATTATCCTGTAGCAACATTACCTCAAAGAACCGATCATCAATCAGTGCAAGTGATCCGTGTTTCAACTCGCCGCCTGGCTGACCCTCGGCATGAATATAACTAATTTCTTTTAGCTTCAGCGCGCCCTCAAGCGCAATTGGAAACAATGTGTCCCTGCCCAGATAGAACACGTGCTCATATTTCGCGTATTTTTTTGCTATTTTTTTGATTTCGTCATGTGTTTCTTCCAACGTTTTTTTGATTTCGGTCGGGAGTTTCGTCAGCTCGCTAATATAGTCACTGATTTCTTTGGCACCCGTGCCCTTGGACTGCGCCAACTGGAGACCAAACAGCACCATCGCCGCCACTTGGCTAGTAAATGCTTTCGTACTGGCAACAGATATTTCTGGTCCAGCATGGACATAAATACCTCCATCAACTTCGCGTGCAATTGTCGATCCGACAGTATTCACAATACCCAATGTGTGAACACCACGACGCTTGATTTCACGCATACATGCCAATGTATCGGCCGTCTCGCCTGACTGACTGACAACCAGCGCAACAGTATGGGGCGGCAGGTGGAATGATCGATAACGGAGTTCTGATGCTGTTTCTACTTGAACAGTCAGACCTTCAACCAGCTGTTCCAGGTATCGCGCTGCCAACATACCGGCATAGGTAGCCGTGCCGCAGCCAATGATGACGACATGCTGAGTGTCACGCAGCTGCCTATCGGTCATATTCAACCCACCCAGCATAACCCTGTTTTCTTTGGGTAATACGCGACCATTAATCGTTTGTTTGACTGTCGTTGGCTGTTCCATAATTTCTTTGAGCAGAAAATGATCATAACCCTGTTTTTGAATGGCAGACATATCGGCTTCTATTTTTTCAACGATCGGACTCAGTGGGTGCGACGACAAATCCGTCAGGTCAACCTTGCCTGGATAGCACACTGCTATTTCGCCATCATTCAAATAGATTGCGTCCGTCGTGTGTCCGACCAGCGCCGATGCGTCGCTGGCAATGATCGTTTCATCCGTTCCAACACCAATTATCAATGGACTACCACTCCTGGCAACGACGATCTTACCCGGCTCGCGTGCCGATACGACCGCAATGCCGTATGTGCCTTTGACCAGTTGCAGAGCCTGAGTCACAGCCGTCTCAAGTGGTATCTCATAGTCATAAAGCGAATCAATCAATGCAGCAAGCACCTCACTGTCGGTCTCGCTATTAAATTCGTGGCTCTTCAGGCGCGCTTTTAGTTCTTTGTAATTCTCGATGATGCCGTTATGCACAAGGTATACATTGCCCGCCCTATGTGGGTGCGCATTTGTTTCGCTTGGTTCACCATGGGTTGCCCACCTTGTATGGCCGATACCGATCGTGTCATCAGTCTGATGCTTTGCTATTTTGGATTCTAATTCCGCTACCTTACCCTTGGCCCGCAGCAATGTCGGACTCTCGCCGATTGTCACGATACCTGCACTGTCATAACCCCTGTATTCCAATCGTCGCAGCCCCCCCGCCAGAATTGACTGGGCAGGTTTGTTACCGATGTATCCAACAATGCCACACATAGAACTATCTTACTCCTTTATGTTTGTGACGACATATCCGTCTATTATTGTTTGCTGCAATCTGGGGGCGACTATATATGGCTTGTCATATACATATATCGTATCTCTATCAATATTGCCGCTTGCAAGATTCTTTCTTGCCGTATCAATTGTATCAAGAATATCCTTTGTTGGCTTGCGTGCGAAATAGCCGGTATTGAGCGTCAGATTGTATCTCGTAGCATACTCTGCAATGCTAACAAAATTACCCCCGTACAAATCTTCACCAAGATACAAAATATGTTGATGTGAAGTAGCCAGTTTTTGCCAACGATCGTCTCCTAGCGGTGAAGCGTATCGAGTTTGATTGACACGATAAAACGTCTCTTGTTTTGCACGCGCCTGTGATGATCCTAATACATCAAGCACCTGTAACAGGCAGACCATGCCAATAAGCAGCCTGGTCATCGTCGGGCGCCTGCTGTATTTCAAAACAACAGCGATACCCGCGAGAACAACCAGGTAGTATATCGGCCATGCCAATCGAGCTGTCACCCGAAAAACAGCCCAGGCTCTCTCTAGTTTTGTTGGTATATCATACGCAAAAATGGTCGTTCCGGCGAAGTGAATGGTCGGACCCAACGCAATAACCATCAACAACGCAAGGAGCAGCACAGTGGCCATTGCCCTGTATCTGTGTAATTTAAGTAGGCGAATCACTATCATGCGATTACGAAATACATATATGATTGCGATGAGGGCCAACAACAAGCTACCCACTCCGTAATATCCAAACGCTTCACCATGTATTGTCGCGGTCGTATTAATCAGTGACGACCAGCCGTTTGCGACAAATGGCGACGCCAGATCATAACCGGCACCGCCAAACTTCGCACCACTAATACTCGTAAAAGTAAAACCTCCTATCACCCACGTCGTAGCCGCAGCGGCCAACACTGGTATACTTACTTCAATCGCCAGTCTTTTTATATTTTTGAAACGCCAGATCAGCGCAAGAAGCATGATGCATATATTCATCGGCAAAAAATATGGATGGATGAGTACCGACAACGACAAGATAATCGACCACGTAGCCACGTTTCGCCGCACGTTCCAATCTGATCCCCACACAAATGCATACATTCCAAGCATGATAATCCAATGTCCCGCAAGCGCCGTATGTGCAAACATACGCTGCAGCATGACGGTGCCGACACAAAGTAGAATTGCCGACATCAGTATGATAAATACATCCTTCGTCCATCGTTGAACGGTCCGCGCGGTGATCGCAGCCATCGCCATAAAACTCAACAGTCCCCACCAACCAAAATACTGAAAATGATCAGGCAACAATGCCACGAAGGGTTTTAATGGTATAGCAATAAGAGGTATCGAATCAACAAAAGTGATTGCTAATCCATACGGATATGCCAGATCACTCGCAATACCGATTGGAAATGTTGCCGGAGAATTTCGATAGAATGCCCACCCTAAGTAATGTTGCGACAAATCACCGCCCACCAGTAACCAATCAACATTCGTTACATTTAGCACCTGATAGCCAAATACCCACAAAAAAATACCCGCACCAAACAGGGCCGCGATAACAATAGACGCTCGAGAATCTTGGAGTACCCGGTACCCATACGTAATAAATGAATTTCCGTGAGTAGTCCTACTAGCTCTTGTCCGCTGTTTCATTTCAGCCTAAATAGCGAACGTCATTTGGATCAAGCCTAAATAAACCTTCGTCATGTCGTCGCTGATCTAGATAGTGGGCCGTGAACCCTATCGAACGGCTAAGGACGAACAGTGCGTTGAAAAACTCAATATCAGCAAGTTCACGTAACTCATCCGGTTCGTATCCTAACTCTGATTCGAGAATGTCCAGCATAACCGCACCTATTGCACCATCGATGTTGAGTATCAAATTGCCTTTTTTCTGAGTTGTGATTGCTTCAACTTCGCGGGCGAACTTCAGATACCTGTCACCATTGCTATTACCCGCAAACTGCATCAGAGCTTCGACTCGTGGATCCGGCATATCAACACGATATTTTTTGTGACCAATACCTGATATGATACCGCCCTTGCTCACAAAACTGTCGACAAACTCTTTGGCCGTGATACCACCTGTCACACCGTCAACCCAACCCATACTCGCTGCATTGATGGCACCACCAAACCGTGGCCCAATCGTTAGCAATCCGGCCGTTAGTCCCGAGACCAAATCTCGCCCAGCACGTGCTGTCACAATCGTATTCACCGCACCAATGGCTGCGGCCACCGGCGTGAGGCCATCGA
>CAZCYG010000075.1:0-4947 GCA_964502795.1 uncultured Candidatus Saccharibacteria bacterium
TAAACAGTACATAGTGAGTATTTTGCTTACCATTAGTATCGTGGTAGCGCTAACGGCGTCGTCAGCACTCTGTTCCGGCCTAAATATTGCGCTGATGTCACTTGACCTTGATGATTTGCGACGTAAACGCAAACTAGGAAATACCAAGGCTAAAAAAGTCTACAAACTACGCAAAAACACTCACTTAACGCTTGCCGCAATCCTGCTGACTAACGTTGCCGCTGTATCCGCTACCTCGCTTGTACTCGAAAGTGTACTCTATGGCGTGCTGGCAGGAATCATCACGACGCTTATCATGGTCACGTTTGGTGAAATCCTGCCGCAAGCAATATTTGGTCGCAAAGCCCTGACATATCTGGCGTTTTTTGCGCCGATTGTACGACTGATGGTTTTTGTCACCTATCCTGTGTCCAAATCGCTACAGCTGCTTCTTGATAGACTGTTCAAGCAACAGCCGTCACGGCTGCATAGCCGCCAGGAACTAGGTATTATTATTAGCGAACACTTGGGTCATGACGAAAGCGAACTCGACGAGGATGAAGTTGAAATTATACGCGGTGCACTGCAATTGAGCGAAAAGAAAGTCAGCGACATCATTATGCCTATCCATAACGTCTACTGGCTACCACCCACTGCCGAATTGACACCAGAACTCGTGTCTGAAATTAAAAATGTCGGCCGTAGTCGCATCCCAATATTCAACAAGGACCTTACGCGGTGCTATGGTATATTGCTGATGAAAGACCTGATCGACATTGATTTTAACACTCAGCCAAACCGCATTGGTGATCTGGCGCTCCATCCCGTACAACTTGTCGGCAGCAAGACCGCGCTCGACACCCTCCTCCGCAAGTTTGTATCAACCAGTACGCATCTGATTCCTATTATACGCGACGACAAAATTATTGGGATTGCGACGATCGAAGATTTGATCGAGGAAATTGTCGGGCAAGAAATCGAAGATGAGATCGAGCGCCGCCGGACAAAATAATAGACTACTCTTTAGGTAGTGGCTGGCCCGGACAACCGCCAAGAATCGTCAGCATGACATCATGTTCGGCCTGTGTTACCCACAGGTAATATTTTGCCTTGACCGCAATCTGACGCGCAACGTACTGACAGCGAAACGCTTTATTTGATGGCAGCCATGTCGCCGCATCACCATCAGCCTTTGCCTGGTTGGCGTTCCCATCAACGGCCAATAGTTCCAACGGATCATTCGCCAGCGCGATGCGGCGTTCTTTTGTCAATTGCTGCGCGCCTTTTTGCCAGGCATCGCTGAGGGCAACGACATGGTCGATCTGCACATCATCACTTGTGTCAGCTCCTCGCTTGAACAAAATTATCTTTGCCGTATATGGGTCATGCAACGTACCGGACAGCACCTTACATCCGTCTCCGACAACAACGGGCTGCATGTCCCGATGCAAAATAATGTTTCGCGTGTCGCAACCATTTGTATTCGTCCACCCATTACCAAATTCTGTTCGTTTATAGCCAGTTTTTGCGGCGCGACCTTTGATCGGTAGAGTCGCCAGCAGATCCGCCGCCGATCCTGTCGGTTGTTTTGTCGATACCAGCTGCCCGGCTTGTTGCCATGAATCCTGACTTGTAATAATTGCCGTGGCAACAACCAGCAATAATACGATTAGCATTGTGAGTCTACGTCTCCGCAGTATCCTGTGGCTCATTTCTCTAGTATAATCAATACTATGACAACTGTATCTCGACTTATAGACTTTTTTATACCGGAACATTATGACTTACATCTAGAACTAGATGGTCCAGCGCGTCAATTCAAAGGTACGGTAACAATAGATGGTTCTGCCGTATCTGCCAATCAGCCCATTAAGCTACACGCCAAAGATCTGACGGTTGCCAGCGCCACAATCGACGGCCAACCCGCCACTTACGAACTAGGCGAAAATGACGAGCTATCGATTGCAGTGAATACTCTAGCTGTTGGTAAACACACCGTTGCCGTATCATTCACCGGTACGATCACAGATCAGATGCACGGCTTGTACCCTTGCTATTTCGAGGTGGATGGCGTTAAAAAAGAACTTTTTGCAACACAGTTTGAGTCACACCATGCGCGCGAGGTACTTCCTTGCATTGACGAGCCCGCTGCCAAGGCCACATTTGACCTCACACTCACGACAGCACTCAATCAGACAGTGCTGAGTAATATGCCAATCAAAAATCAAGCAACCGAAAACAATCATCTCATTACAATGTTTGACACAACACCACGTATGAGCACATATCTCCTCGCATTCGTCGCGGGAGAGCTGCACAAAAAAACAGCCACGACAAAGGAAGGTGTAGAAGTAAATGTATGGGCTACGCCCGCCCAGCCAGCTGAGAGCCTTGATTTTGCGCTTGATATTGCAACACGTGCAATCGAATTTTATAACAAATACTACGACACACCGTATCCACTCCCCAAAAGTGATCATGTTGCCCTACCCGATTTTACTGTGGGCGCTATGGAGAACTGGGGACTTATTACATATCGCGAAACGGCACTCCTGGCAGATCCTAAGCTAACCGACATCAACAGTCGTCACCACATTGCGCTCGTTATCGCGCACGAACTTGCGCATCAATGGTTCGGTAATTTAGTAACGATGGAGTGGTGGAACGACCTGTGGCTCAATGAAAGCTTTGCTAATCTGATGGAATATATCGCCGTCGACGCGCTTCACCCGGAGTGGAATATTTGGTTGGATTACGTCACGAGCGAACCGATCATGGCACTTCGCCGCGATAGTATTGATGGCGTACAGCCGGTTCGGGTCGATGTGAATCACCCTGACGAAATCCATACGTTGTTTGACGGTGCAATTGTCTATGCAAAAGGCGGACGGCTACTGCGCATGATTCAGCAATATATCGGTCACGGTGCACTCCGCGCTGGACTGAAAAATTATTTCGCTACCCACGCATACGGCAATACTGTAGGTGATGATTTGTGGGATGCGCTTGAACAAGCAAGTGGCAAGCAGATAAAACAAATTATGAACACGTGGATATCGCAGCCTGGCTATCCCGTCGTAAAGCTCGATCGCAAGGATAATCAGCTGACGCTGACGCAGCAGCAATTTTTTGTCGGTCCGCACGAACCGTCTGATAGCGTATGGCCCATTCCTCTTGGTAGTACCGATGATGCATTGCCGCAGCTTATGAGCGATGCTACGACTACCGTAACGACAAGTGGTCCGGTACAGCTCAATCTTGATGATAGCGCGCATTTCATTACCCACTATGATGATCTATCGCGTCAAACGCTTATCGGCAAAGTAAGTGACGGCTCGCTTGATCCAATTGGACGCGTGCAGCTGCTTGATGAAGCGACCCTCCTCGCTCGTGGCGGCGTGCTGCACAGCGCCGAGTTGCTGCCGCTCCTCAAAGCCTACGAACATGAAACACTGGAACCGGTCTGGAATATTATTGCTATCGGTCTGGCCGAACTACGCAAATTTATCGAAGATAACGAACAAGCAGAGCAAAAACTACGGGAACTATCGGCAAAAATGGCATCCGCCGAATACTCGCGCCTGGGTTGGGACGAAAAACCAGGGGAAACAGAAGAAGACACCAAGTTGCGCAGCACAGTCATCGGGCTGTCACTCTATGGTGAAGTACCCGAAGCAATCGCCACTGCCAAACAACTCTACGACACCGTACCGCTTGCTGAGCTCAACCCCGAACTTCGATCGCTTATCATAAGCTCTGTCGCGCGATACGGTGACGCCGCGGCTGTCGATACAATCATGAATGCGTATAAGCAGACACAATCGATCGACCTTCGTGAAGATATTTGTATCGGTGTCACCAGTACGCGTGTGCCCGAAAAGATCACAGAGCTCCTGGATGGTATGAAAAATCCGGACATTGTCCGTCCCCAAGATGTCTTTCGTTGGTTCGTATACCTGATTCGCGGTCGCGATAGCCGTGACATTGCATGGCAGTGGATTCGCGACAACTGGAACTGGGTAGAAACAACCTTCAAGGGTGACAAAAGTTATGATGACTTCCCTCGCTACAGTGCGACCGGCCTTATAAACAAGGAGCAGCTCGAACAGTACAAAACATTTTTTGGTCCGAAAATGTCCGACCCTGGACTGACCCGTACAATCGCCATGGGTATGAGCGAAATCGAAGGTCGGGTTGAATTGATCGAGCGCGACAAGGCAGCCGTCATACAAGCACTTTTGGCATTAAAGTAGTATAATAGTCATCGTGAATCAACAGACTCGACTTAGTCAATTGGGGGTGGCCTTAGTTGACTCACTTCAAAAAATCGACGCGTACGAAAAGCAAACGAACTCTCGAAAAAGCAAAGATACACTGCATATTCAAACTGTTGGTAGCACACTATCGACTGCTTATGAACAGTTGCGAAACGCATCTGAATACGCCGAGGATGAACTCCTGCAACAGCGGGCTATTCGTCGCTACCTCAAACGCGAACTATCGTTTCATAGCAAAATCCCGACGACCCATTTGGCCGAAGAGTTGGTTACCGAACTGACACAGGCCGAATATTTACAGAATGATCAGACAACCAGGACGGATGTTCGGTCGATCGCCCGTCACATCAAAGTCCATTATGACGCCTACTGGCAGTACATAGCCAAAGAGCCACGTATGGCAAAACGCGTTGCGTTTCAAAACTGGATACTTGACGTCCTTGCGGTACGGTGCGAACAGACATTGCAGAGCGATGCTCGCCAACTCATGTTCGCGCATTTTGCATTCACCTACCTCCACACGAAAATGCCCATGGAAAAAATGGTTCGCGACGATGAAAAAATCAAAAGCGACGACTATCCCCTTATTCTTTACATTGCGATCCATCGCGCAATTCTCAAGTCCGGTACCGCAACGATCCGCGTCGCGCTCCTTGATAGTTACCGCAAAGACATCACCCATGTAAAAGAG
>CAZCYG010000076.1:0-4938 GCA_964502795.1 uncultured Candidatus Saccharibacteria bacterium
CAAATGTGCCTGTAAAGGAGGGCACCATTGCGATTAGTGGAGCTTGCGAATGGCAAAACATACTTGGATCTTGGGGGACTACAAGACGAATTAGAGCATCGAATCCCTGGGGGCGTCGACATTACCACTAAACTGAATAGGCACTTTGAGCCATACATCGCAAAGGACCTGGTTGAAATTCTATGACCGAAAAAAGCGTGCAGCCACATCTGGCATATATCCGTGAAACATTGCATGTTATTGATGAGAATACACCAAAGAACCACAGCGATTTTATGAGTGACCGCAACGCACAAGATGCAACACTCATGCGATTACAGGATATTGGCGAGCAGCTAGCACGAATACGTGATCAGTTTCCCGAATTTTATGAACAATACCAATCGGATGACTGGCCAAAACTAATCGGCCTGCGCAATATCATTTCGCATGGATACAGAGAGATTGATTTTGAGATCGTCTGGAATATCGTCGTGACAAAACTGCCGGATGTCACCCGCTATTTTGATTCATTAGAGAAGTAGGATCTATCTGTGAAATTACTCGAATACGAAGCAAAGCAAATTCTCGCCGCGAATGATATTGCGGTGCCAAAATCGTATATCGCTGGCAGGACACCGGATTTTTTGCCTGCCGTTATCAAATCACAAGTACCGACAGGTGGGCGCGGCAAAGCGGGTGGGGTAATTATCGTTAAGTCAGATGATGAATACAGCGCAGCCGTTGCAACGATAAAAAAACTGGCAATCAAAGGGTACACTCCCCAGACACTGCTTGCCGAAGAGCTGATTGCCATCGACCGCGAACTATATCTGTCTGTATTGATAGACAAAAAGGCAGCAGCTATAACCCTGATGGCACACACGAACGGCGGCGTGGAGGTTGAAGCAAATTCGGCAGACAGTTATTTGAATGTGGCTATCGATAGGAATAGTGATTTTGATGAACTAGGCCAACGTCTGGCTGAGTATTATGATTTGCCCGGCCAAACATTCGCGCTGCAGGATTTGATCGAAAAACTTTATAAGGTATTCGTTAAAAACGATGCGCTACTGCTCGAAATAAACCCGCTCATTTTGACGAAAGACGGCGACCTAATCGCCGGTGATTGCAAAATAGAGTTCGACGATGCTGCCACATTTCGCCACACAGACTGGCAGTTTGAAGCAGAGAAGACGGAAGTAAATTTTGTCACCCTTGATCAAAATGGCACTGTCGCGACGATCGCCAACGGGGCGGGCCTGGCCATGGCGACAGTTGATGCCGTGGCGGACGCCGGACTGGCACCTGCGAATTTCCTCGATATTGGCGGTGGTGCCAGCGAAGCAAGCGTCCTGGCGGCGTTTGAGCGAATCATGAAATACCCACACATCCGTGTCATCATCATTAACATATTTGCCGGTATTACCCGCTGCGATGAAGTGGCACGCGCTATCCTGTCTGCCCGCAATCAACTACCAGACCTCCCACCGCTTGCCGTCCGCCTGGCCGGAACCAACTACAAACAAGCCGCCGAACTCTTATCCGCACATGACATCACAATTCAGCCAACACTCGCCGATGCAATCGCCAGCGCCAAGGAGACAGCATGAACGAACAGCTCCTTGCTGGCAAAAACGTTATTGTTCAGGGTATCACTGGTGCCCATGGATCGTTTCATGCCAAGGCAATGCGAGACACAGGGACACATATCATTGCCGGAACGTCACCAGGCAAAGCCGGACAATTCGTCGACGAGATTCCTGTCTATGATTCGATCGCGGCAATCCAAGCGGACACGCCAGTCGACGCGTCTGTGATATTTGTCCCGGCCGCATATGCCAAAGGTGCCATACTCGAAGCGGTCGCTGCCAAAATACCACTGATCGTCTGTATCACCGAAGGTATTCCGATACATGATATGTTGCAAATAAAACAACAAATAGAGAAGTCGTCAAGTAGACTCATCGGCCCCAACTGTCCGGGTATATTAATGCCTGGGACTGTCAAATTAGGGATCATCCCCGCTGCCATGGGACTGCGCGGTACCGCCGCCATTGTCAGCCGCAGCGGCACACTCACCTACGAAACCATGGCCGCCTTGTCGGCCCGTGGTATCGGACAAAAGTACGTGATTGGTATCGGCGGCGACCCAATCAGCGGCACCGGATTTACCGATTGCCTGGAACTGTTCCAAAATGATCCCGAGGTTGATCGGATTATCATGATCGGCGAAATCGGCGGCACCACCGAATATGACGCCGCTGACTATATTGCCGCACACGTGACCAAACCGGTCTATGCATATATTACTGGCCATCACGCCCCGACAGGCATCCAGCTAGGTCACGCCGGAGCAATCCTGAACAAGGCTAACGAATCGGCACCCGCCAAAACAGCATATCTACAGGATAACGGCGCTACTACTGCGACTAATTTGCTTGCTCTTATTGAACATATTAACTAGCACCTCTGTTATACTAGTCATATGAAATCCATCACCATCCTCATACCCGCCTACAATGAGGAGTCCGTGCTGCCCGCTCTGCGCGATCGTTTGACCGATCTTGCCGACAACACGCCAGATTATTCGTTTGAGTTCCTATTCGTTAACGACGGCAGTACCGACAACACACTGCCAATCATCCAACGATACGCCAACAAGGATAATCGTATCAGCTATATCAACCTGTCGCGTAATTTCGGCAAAGAGATCGCTATGGTTGCCGGTATTGATCATGTCGACAGCGACTCGCTGGTGATTATTGACGCGGACCTGCAGGATCCGCCGGAATTAATCCCAAATATGATCAAATTGTGGCAGGAAGGCTATGATGATATCTACGCCAAACGCAAATCACGCGACGGTGAAACGTGGTTCAAAAAAACAACCAGCAAACTGTATTATCAGCTGCTGCAACACATGACTCGGGTGTCTATCCAAAAAGACACCGGTGACTTTCGCCTGCTCGACCGCCGAGTTATCGAAGCCATCAAACAGTTCCGCGAATCAGAACGGAATGCAAAAGCAATATTTAGCCAGGTTGGGTTTCGCAAAAAAGAAATTCTCTATGACCGCGACCCGCGCGTTGCCGGAGAGACAAAATGGAGCTACCCTAAACTATTTGATCTCGCTATCAGCGGTATTACCAGCTTTACGACAGCACCACTCCGCATTGCATCCATCCTCGGATTCACCGTATCCATCGTTGCGTTTTTCTATATTCTCTACCTGCTCGTCCGACCGCTCTTTGGTGTGCCAACCGGTGCGGGATATTCGTCACTGATGGCGGTCATTTTGTTTTTGGGTGGCGTGCAGTTAATATCACTTGGCATCATCGGCGAGTATATCGGCCGCATATTTAACGAAACGAAACAGCGCCCCCTGTACCTCGTCCAGGAATATCACAAAGCGAAACCGGGAAAAAAATCATAAATGCATATTGTCATCGATGCACGTATCGTTAATACAAGCACCGGTCGCTATGTCGAACGCCTACTTACCTACCTGGAAAAACAAGACACGAGCGAGCACACGTTTAGCATTCTTGTGCCGTCAAAAGACCTGGATTATTGGCGACCAACCAAAAAGAACTTCTCTGTAGTGCCCGCCGATTATCATTGGTACACCATGGAAGAACAAGTTGGCTTTTATTTGTTTTTGCGACGGCTTAACGCTGATTTAGTACACTTTTGCATGCCGCAGCAGCCGCTCCTCTACAGCGGTTTATCCGTCACAACCGTGCATGACCTCAACCTGTTGCGTATCACCGAAAATGAAGGCATGTCCTCCTTCGTACTCAAGGCAAAACAGTTCATTTTTGGACACCTCCTCCGCACCGTGATGAAGCGTTCGGCGTATATACTATCGCCGACAGAATTCGGCAAACAGGACATGCTGGAATTTCAAAAAGTACCTGAGGAAAAAATCATTGTCACGTATGAAGCAGCCGATCTCGTATCAAAAACCGAGCAGCCTGTCGCACGCTATAAAAACAAAAAGTTCATCATCGTTGTCGGTCGTGCCGAAACGTACAAGAACCAAAAGGGTGCACTTATGGCACATCAGCTCCTGCTCAAAAATCACCCCGATTTACACCTGGTTATCATCGGCAAGCGCGACGACACCAGTCGCAAACTTGAAGAGTGGGCACTCAAGGAAGGCTATCGACAATTTGAATTCTTTGGGTTTGCAAGCGATGCCGAGTTGGCATGGTTTTATAATCACTGCGCCGTCTATGCATTCCCAAGTTTCATGGAGGGATTCGGTCTGCATGCACTCGAAGCGATGAAACACGGCGCGCCCGTTGTCAGCAGCAACGCCACATGCCTGCCCGAAGTACTGGGCGACGCCGCGCTATACTTTGACCCGGCCAAACCACATGACATGGCAAAACAAATAGCGCGCGTACTGGATGATACAAAATTGCGGACACGGTTGATCAAAAAAGGTGCCGCCCAAGCAAAAAAATACTCGTGGGATCGCATGGCCAAACAGACTCTTGATGCCTACAACAAGAGTCTGAGTAAATAGTAAGCAGTAGTCAGTAGATAGAATAAAAACGACAATATACTAAATACAAACTATTATCTATGAACTCTCTTGAGCTATCACAATCCGACGATCGCGACCCTCCCCCTCGGAAAAGGTGCGGATAGTTGGGTACTCGCTCGCAACATGATGCACAATCCGGCGATCGGCGGCGTTCAGATGGGCAACGTGCGAATCACCGGTTTTCAACACTTCTTCGATCCACTCACGCGCCTGCTTGGCAACCTTTTCGGCTCGCTGTTTTTTGTAGTCGGCAATATCAATATTAACGCGCGTGACGCGAGCGTCACTACTGCGCAAACCGGCCGACACAATTAACTGTAGACTACGTAGCGTTTCGGCATTTCTCCCGATAAGCAAACTGTTCAGATCGGTCGACGGTATGGCCAATTCTATGACATCGTCGG
>CAZCYG010000077.1:0-4859 GCA_964502795.1 uncultured Candidatus Saccharibacteria bacterium
GCCTCGAGGTCATCGGGGAGAAACACGCGCTCCGCGCTCGCCTCGGGGTGCGCGTCACCTGGTCACTAATAAGATTACCGACAAGTTTGCGTTCTAAAAGGGTCTGGAGATTCGTCAGGATATAATCGTTATCCTCATCAAAAGATTTCTTGATTTGCAGTGGGTCAAGGTCGATGACACCATACCCAGAGACAAGACGCTTTTTGATATCGATAGACATCACCTTCATGTCAGTGCTACTGATATCAAGACCGATGATTGGTTTGTCTTTAAAAAATAACTTTGTCATGATGCCCACATGTGCTTTTCTGGTGTCATTTTATCACGCTCATACTGCTTATGTACAGAGTATTATCCCTTAATATTCTGGGCTAGACTTGCAATCGGTCCCATTACGCTTGCTGCAATGAGCCCGACGGCACTACCCATTATGACGATCATTACCGGTTCGATGATTGAGCTGAGACTGTTGATTGCGACGTCGACTTCTTCTTCGTAAAATTCAGCAATTTTGACAAGAACAGTATCTGTCTTGCCTGTTTCTTCGCCCACTGCAAGCATTTGTGACACAATCGACGGATAGAGATTATCCTGCTCGAGAATATGCGACAATTGCTCGCCATTTTTCACTTTGTCGACCGCTTCAAGAAGCGACTCTTCGTAAACGACATTACCAAGCGCATGGGCGGTTACTGTCATTGTCTCGATGATAGACACCCCGGCACCTGCGAGAGCCGAGAACGTACGCGCAAAACGAGCAACAACGACCTTTCGTATAACTTTATTGATAACAGGTATGTGTAAAACGACTTGGTGAAATTGCTTGCGTCCAGTAGGAGTTTTAATGTAACGCAGGAACAAAATAACAACTCCGACGATTGCGGGTATAATGATATACCAGAGATCAAGAATGAACTTGCTCAACGACAGCATCATTTGGGTGAGCAGCGGTAGCTGCGCATCAGGACCACCAAGATCCGTCAGTAGCTTGCCTATTTGAGGTATGACAAAGAGCATCAGGCCAAAAAACGCTCCAACAGTGATAGTGAGCAGTACCATTGGGTATGTCATGGCGCTTTTTATTCTTTTACGCATCGTCGAATTCTTTTCCTGCTGTAGCGCAAGACGCTTCAATATATCATCAAGGATACCTGCCGTCTCTCCGGCTTTGACCATATTTATATATACATCACTGAAGGTATTAGGATGCTTTGAGAGTGCATCACCCAGCGTTGAGCCACCTTCGACTTCTTTGATGATGTTGACCAGGATTGCTTTTAGGGCTGGACTTTCGCTGTGCTGCTCGAGTGAGTTAAGCGAACGGAGCAGAGGCACACCAGCTCCCACCATGGCACTTAGCTGTCTTGTAAAGATAACAAGATCGTCAGATTTGACACTACTTCCTCCTAGAAGATTACTGATACTGAAACCACCACCGCCACCCTTTTTGCTTTCACTAATACTGAGGGGGCGAAGATGTTGTTTTTTGAGTGCTTCAAGCACGGTATTTTCATCGCCCGCTTCAAGCGTACCTTTTGTCACTTTGTTTGTTTCTTCGGATGTTGCTGTATATTGATAAAGCGTCATATGACTATTCCTTTGTTACCCTCAAAACTTCTTCAATTGTTGTTTCGCCCCGAAGTGCCTTTATCAGCCCATCTGTTTGCATAGTGATCATTCCTTCGCTAATGGCAAGATCCTGCAGCTCGTTGCTGGTTGAGTTTGCGATGATGAGTTTTTGCATAGCCGTCGTATTATTCAGCACCTCATAAATACCCACTCGTCCCTTGAATCCATCGTGTTTACCGTTTTCGTCTGTATACTCACCTGGCTTGTACAATGTCGCAATACCTGTTTCAGTGGTGCTTAGAGGGGCGTCACCGCCAATACCCTGGGCGGCGGCTTGCTTTTCAAGTTCGTGAATGTACCGAAAATCCTGACCATTACGCAGGTTAAACAAATGAACAATCGCATCCTTCTCCTCTTCGGTGGGTTGATAGGAGACACGAGAGTTTTTTTCAAGTCGACGGACCAATCGTTGACCGACGACTGCCCGAACGGTACTCGCGATCAAAAAAGGCTCTATATCCATGTCGAGAAGACGCGGAAGGCAGGTTGCGGCATTATTGGTGTGAAGCGTGCTGAATACCAAGTGACCTGTCAGAGCTGCCTGCACGCCAAGATTGGCGGTTTCTCCGTCTCGAATCTCACCAACCATGATGATATTTGGATCTTGACGGAGGAGCGCTCGAAGACCTGCGGCAAATGTCATACCTGCGGCGACATTTGTCTGTGTTTGATTGACCCCGGGAATACGATATTCCACAGGATCTTCGATGGTACTAATGTTAACATCGGGATTATTGAGCTGAGTAAGTATGCTGAAAAGACTTGTTGACTTACCGCTTCCGGTCGGGCCAGTCACGAGAATCATACCGTGCGGATCGGTGATCGCTTCAGATATGACTGCATATGAATATCCCCAATACCCAAGTTTATCCAGACTTACCGCTTGATTTGATTCGTCCAGGATGCGCATAACGATCTTTTCGCCATCAGTAATAGGAAGCGTGCTGACGCGCAGCGCATATTGTTTACCGGCTACGTTTACTTTAAACCGTCCGTCCTGCGGCACGCGGTGCTCGTCGATCTTTAGGTTTGACAGGATTTTTATACGACTGACAAGTGCTGCATGCACATTGCGTGGCAGTCTGTTGACTTCTTTGAGGACACCATCAATACGATAACGAATCTGGACGTATTCTTCGCGAGGTTCAATGTGGACATCACTGGCATTTGATCGAATGGCGTATTCGAGTAACAGGTTGATAGTTTGGGCAATCGGTGAGTTCTCGCTGACATCCTCGTCGCTCACCTTTTCTTCGGTTGATTTTTCTTCTTCACGCTGAATATCGATAACTTCGGACAATTCTTTGTCGACGTTGTTGCGATAATTTTGCAAAGCTCCTTGAATACTGGCATGCGAGGTAATGTACGTTTTTACATTTTCACCGATTTGTTTCTGTATAAAATCAACGGCCTGGACATCGTCAGGATCTTCCATTGCAAGGTGTTGCATGCCGGTTTCATCGATCTTGAACAGGATTGCATTATATTGACGGGCGATACGCTCGGGAATTTTTGTCAGAACATCTGAAGGTATATCCTTGGGGTCAAGTTCGATGTACGGAATACCAGTAAATTCGGCAAAAAGTTTTGTCAGGGTCGCTTCGTCAACAAGCTCTTTTTCGAGAGCGACTTCCTGCAGCGGTTTATGCGAAGACTCACTCTCCTCCATGAGAGCTGATATATCTTCTATGGAAAAACGTTTGCTCTGTGTGAGTAGCTTCTCCAGTGTCCCATCCGATATATGCATAATTCTTATCGACTATTGTAAATGACCACCGGTGAAAATGCTAGAGTTTTATTGCAGGGGCCATTGCGCCTATAATAATGCCTGAACTATGATTATAGATAACGAATACGCAATGCAAGAGCTTGGTAAGCGATTGGCTCATGCAATAGACGGCGGAATAGTCATGACGCTGGTTGGTGACGTTGGAGCGGGCAAGACCACACTGGTCCACGGTATTGCAAAGGGTATGGGTATCGACGAGACAGTGCAGAGTCCGAGCTTTACGATTAGCCGGGTATATGATTCACCGGGGCGCCGTTTGGTGCATTATGATTTTTATCGTCTGGATGATCCGGGTATTATGGCAGACGAGCTAGCAGAAACAGTTACCGGTGATGACGTTGTGGTAATAGAGTGGGCGGCAGCAGTTGATAGCATACTGCCCTCGGATCATATGATTGTAACAATTGTGCCGCATGGTGATACGGCACGCGCGGTAACACTGGATGCGACCGGTCCGAAAAGCAAGTCAATTTTGGAGCGGATGGCATGATCATACTCATTGATACATCAACACCAATCTGTCATCTAGTAATGATTGATGGACATACGCACGTATCACGGGAATGGCAGGCTGACAGAGACCTTGCGCACGGACTTTTGCGGTGGCTAAACGATCAACTAGGCGATCAGGGCAAGAATATCCATGATATAACGGCAATTGGTGTATATCAGGGGCCTGGTAGCTTTACGGGCCTTCGCATTGGACTAACTGTTATGAACACGTTGGCTGATGGATTGGACATACCTATCGTAGCAGCGCGTGGTGATGATTGGCAGCAGGTCGCGTTGTCGGCTCTCCGTTCTGGTGGCAATGATCGTATAGTTCTTCCACTCTATGATCGCGATGCGAATATCACAACACCGCGTAAATAGCTTGCGGAGTCGTTATTATTGGCGCTACAATAGACATAGTTTGTATGTACAAACTCTGAATATTTACCGAAATGCATATGACGTTCGCTGGCTGAAGTAGAAGAGACCGAAATTGCTGAGTTGTCAGATCGAACGCGGGAAGGAAACACTATGATAGAAGCGATTATAGCCGCGATTATTGGCGTTGGTTTTGGTGTTGGCGGCAGTGTTGTGTACGAGCGCAACAGATCAAACGCAAACAAAAACAAAGCCGAGCAGGCACTGACAAAGGCTCAGGAAAAAGCAAGTCAAATCGTTCTCAAAGCCAAAGATGAGGCAATTGAATTGGAAAATGAGCGTCGTAAGGAGTGGAAGAAAACTGAGAATCGTCTGGCTGACCGAGAAATAAATCTTGACAAAAAACTGGATGAACTGGATAAACGTGCCGAAAAACTCCGAGGTCAGGAGGATGAGGTTGAAAAACTGAAAGACGAGATTCGTGAGATTCGCGGTCGCCAGCAGGAAAAGCTGGAAAAGATCGCCAAACTTAGTAAAAAAGACGCTGCCGATAAGTTGATGGAAATGACTG
>CAZCYG010000078.1:0-4734 GCA_964502795.1 uncultured Candidatus Saccharibacteria bacterium
ATCCGCAAATCAAGTGGTGAGGATGATCTGGTAATTCATCAGGTCAAGGGTAGGGAGTATCTGGCTGATTGTCTGGCAATTTACCACGAGACGGCCGCCAGGGCAGGGTTTGCGCTGCATGATGATCAGTACTACTATGATATTTTCGACAAACTGGACGAAGCATCACCGGTGTTTGCGGCGTTTTATGAAGGCCAGCCGGTAGCGTTTTTGTGGTTGGTGATCAGCAGCGAAACGGCGTTTGAGCTATATGGCGGTATGAACGACCGGGGTCAGGAACTTCGCGCCAACTACGCGCTGAAGTGGTACACTATTCAAAAAATGCGCGAATGGGGGCTGGAACGCTATGACATGAACGGTTTGCTGACCGACGGTGTGAGTACCTTCAAGCGCGGCTTCGCCGATCACGAGGATCAGCTGGTGGGTACCTATGATCGACCGCTCTCACCTCTGTATGCAATTTACAGCAAGGTCTTGCCGCTTGGCAAAAAAGTTATCCGCATGATTAAGCGTAAGTGACAGGGGTAAGATTGACTTTTTATATAATTTATGCTAAAATTAACTTAAAGTAACTACAAAAACAAAAAAGATGTCAGAATTTGCTCAATCATCCCAAGAATTGCGTGACGTTGACGCTGAACGTGTTCATAATGTGCGTCTTGCTCATCTTGCAGCTCTTGTCGTTGAAGCATCAATGAGAGGTGATCTTGTCGCGGTTGCACAGACTCATGTTAATCGCACTGGTGTTGCATTTCCAAATTCATATGCGCCGAACAGGTTACGAGTTGGCGAGCAAGTTGTTGTAGAGAACGGTAATTCGGTCTACCGTCAGGTTACGGAGAGAGCAATAGATGACCTAGCGGAGTCGGGCGTCGTGAGGGGTGCGAAGACTGCGCTGGGTGAAGGTAAGACGTCAGGTGACACGGTGTACTGGAACCAAGGGGAGGATGGAAAAGGGTCAACGCTAGGACAAGGTTTTGTCATTGAAGCGCCTGTTGATGCTGCTGCGAATGGGTGGGTGACCGCTGATCAGGTGCAGGGAATATACGCGCGCGATGATGACGGCATGGTGAAAAATGTGCTTCCAGATCAATTGAACACAAAGCACTAAGGCGAGACTACTTTGCCCGCGCCGTCCTGGTCATCGACAAACTCGGCACCACTTCGACATCATACGGATCCGTCGGGTCCTTTTTTTGTGCCACGTAGTAGCCCAGGGTGGCGACCATGGCGCCGTTGTCGGTACAGAATTGCATCGGAGCGTATTCGATAGCGATTGGCAGGCGTTCGCTTAATTGTCGGCGTAGTTCCTGATTGGCCGCCACGCCACCCGCTATCACCACACTTGCAGGTGAATAGTCACGGAATGCTCGTTCGGCCTTATCAACCAGCGTTTCGACGGCAATTCGCTGGAAACTTGCTGCAAAATCTGCCCGCTGCGCGTCGTCTAACAGCGCAGCAAGCTCGTGAGACGGAAATGTGTAATCATGCCCAGTTTCGGCCTGTACAGCCCTCAGTGTGGCTGTCTTGAGCCCAGAGAATGAAAAATTATAGGGATTTTCTAACTTTGCTTTGGGTAATTTGTATTTGTGCGGATCGCCATTCAGTGCCACTTTGGCAATAGATGGCCCGCCAGGGTAGGGCAGGCCCAGGATCTTGGCTACTTTGTCGAATGCTTCGCCCACCGCGTCATCCTGTGTTTGGCCCAACAGATCGTAGTCGCCATGATCACGAAACAGTACGATGTTTGAGTGATTGCCGGATACGATTAACGCCAGCATTGGAAACTCGGGTTGCCTGGACGGAAGCTGTAGTATTGCAACGCCGCTTCCGTCGTCGCGACTTCTTGCAGAAGTCGCACGTAGGTCGCTGGACACGGGTCCTGTCAAACGGTCCGCCCCTTCTTTTGAAGAATCAGGGATTTCTTCAAAAGTGGGGGCTGCCCCGCCGTTTGCCACCCGTGCTGGCGTGCCCTTGACTTCTTGCTCAACGATAAAATTCGCATATACATGCGCTTCGACATGATGTACCGCATACAGGGGTTTGCTGTGGATGATGGCGAGAGTTCGAGCAGCGAGTGTGCCGACGAGCAGTGAGCCGATGAGCCCTGGCGCATACGTAACGGCAATCGCGTCAATGTCATCCCACGTACAGCCAGCATCAGCTAGGGCTTTGTTAATGACAGGATTTATCACTTCGATATGACTACGCGCTGCGACCTCTGGTACCACTCCACCATACTGCGCATGGATATCAATCTGCGTATGCACGACATTGCTCAGCAACCTGCGGCCATCTTCGACAACCGCAGCCGCTGTTTCGTCGCAACTGCTTTCAATACCAAGTATTTTCATCTGTTACAGTATATCATCTACAGAGATATGCTGCCTTGACGCAAGATCTCGATACCGTCAGTCGTCGGGCGGATGATGGTTGATGGCTCAGCGATGATTTGTCCACCGTCAACGTAAAAATCGACATCATCACCAAAATAAGCGATCGCTTCGTCGATGGTCGTAGCTGGCGGCTGACCGGGCTGGTTGGCGCTGCTGGTAATCAAGGGGCCGGTTTGTTTCAGCAAATCCTGGACTTTTGTGTCTGCTACGACGCGCATGGCCAGTGTGCCGACACCCTGATGTAAATAATCGCTACCACTGACCGTCAGGACGGCGCTGAGAGGATTTGGCCAGTATTTCACCACCTGTTCTATCTGATCCGACGGCACACCGAGTGCTAGCAATTGATCGGTGTTTGCGGCAATCAGCGTACCGGGTTTTTGATCTCGGGCTTTGAGCGCGTAGAAACGGTCAACGGCGGTTTGATCTGATGCGATTGCCACTAGCCCATATACAGTATCGGTTGGCAGTACGCCAACACTTCCAGAGCGGAGCCGGGACGCGGCCTGAGCAAACGATATAACGGTCATTTCGTTACCTATGGTAGCACGAACAGTGGTAGAATGAATCTATGAAGAAACTGCTTGTGGATGCCACACGAAAAGCATTGCCAAAGGGTACGGTACGGCAATTAGAAGAGCGCTATCGCAAGGGTCGTGTGCGGCTGGTGAGTGCACGCTATGGTAATCCGGCCAAAAATCTGAATATTATCGCGGTAACGGGTACGAATGGCAAAACGACGACATTAAATTATCTGAACGAAATCCTCAAAGAAGCCGGATACAAAACAGCGATGTTTACGACGGCGGTCATCGAAATAGCCGGTGATCGCAAAATCAATGATCTGAATGCAACGGTTGCGTTGACGGCTGAAATGCAGCGGTTTTTTCGTGATGCCAAACGCGCGCATGTCGACTATACGCTGCTCGAGGTAACGAGCCATGCGCTTGACCAGCACAAACTGGACGGCGTGCCGATCAAAGCGGCAATTATGACTAACCTGACGCAGGATCATCTGGATTATCACAAGACAATGGACGCATATGCTGCCGCCAAGGCAAAGCTGTTCGTGGGTGAGCCCGAATTTATCGTGCTGAATCGCGACGACGAATGGTTTGAGTATTTTGACCAGTATCCCGCTGGCGCGCAAAAGATCACCTATGGCAAACACGACGACGCCGAAGCAAAAATTGACTACACCAAACTGTACCGGAGGGGGAGCGAAGCCACGATTGTTATCGATCATCAGACAAAACTGGATCTCGCGACAGCACTGCCCGGTGAGTACAATATTGCCAATATGACCGCCGCCGCTGCCGCTGCGTATCTGCTGGGTGTCGATTTGAGCGATATCATCGAGGGCGTGGCCAATCTGGAAGAAGTACCTGGGCGGTTTGAGCGGGTAGAGATTGGCAAGGATTTTGACGTGATTGTTGACTATGCACACACACCCGACGGGTTGGAAAAGTTCTTGACGGCGGCGAAAGCGATCGCAAAAAACAGACTCATCCTTGTGTTTGGAGCAACCGGTGATCGCGACCGTGAAAAACGCCCAATTATGGGCGAGATCGCGACGAAATATGCTGATAGAATCATCCTGACCGACGAAGAGAGCTATAACGAAGACCCGGCGACGATCCGCGAAATGGTAATGGAGGGGATTCAGGCGGCCAAAGGTGATGCGATGACGACTGAAATCCCCGATCGCCGCCTGGCAATCAAAAAAGCACTCGATATCGCCAAAAAAGGCGATATGGTGCTGATTACCGGTATGGGACACGAAAAGTTCCGCATTGAACAGGGTAAAAAAATACCCTGGAACGACGCGGATGTCGTCAGGGAGCTGACAGAGAAGTAATAATCGAGTCTTTCTTGGCGGGCGCTCCTGGTGTAGGAGCGCCCGCCGGGTGAACGAGTGGGTCAGGCGCATGAAGTGCGGTGAGGATTGATCACGTCATCAGCGGCCTGCTGAGCGGTCACTCCACCCTCATGGACGTAGCTACCGAGATCCTTCGGGTTGTCGTAGACGACGACCCCGAAGGTCTCGGGCGGAACGCCCATGTACTTCATGATCACGACGGTGCAGTGATCGCCGAGGTTGGCGACTGCTTCGATGTGATCTTGAACTTGGAGGATCGGATCACGCAGATCCAGACCCAGACCCTCCACGCTCAGCGACCCGCTGTAAGGAGTGGACGTTGCCCATGCGAACGGGTTTTCCTCATCCGGTGTATTGAACGCAGTGTCCGGTTGGACGGGCGTCATGGCAAGCGTCGGGCTTGCCGTCGCCGGAGCAGTTGCCTGCCCAGCGACCGCGTCGTGTCCGCATGCGGACACG
>CAZCYG010000079.1:0-4731 GCA_964502795.1 uncultured Candidatus Saccharibacteria bacterium
AAATCTCCCTTGTTTCGTTGTTCTTCCTTTCAATTCAACAAACAGCCAAGGCTTGGTTTGTTGAATTGGGGCGCGACAAGTCGCGCTAAACGCTATCGCACTAGCCATTTTATCAGAGTTGTATAAAAGACATACGCTTACGGTTGCACTACCCCTGACAACATCTCTATAATAGATCAAATGGAATCTCCTGATGCGAACACACCAGTGATTGCTCTCAACCGCCTGACAAAACGGTATGGTATTGGCGATGCCGAGCACACGGTGCTTGACGCGTTGGATCTGACGATTGAACGCGGCGAATTCATCGCTATCATGGGCCCGAGCGGTTGCGGCAAGACGACGCTGCTGAATATCCTAGGACTGCTGGATCGCGCCGATGATGGCGATTACTACCTAGATGGCCGCTCTGTCGATGAGCTATCTGGCAGCAAACGCGCCCACATTCGCAGCAACCAAGTCGGATTTGTGTTTCAGAATTTCAATCTCGTGCCCCGTATGAACGTTATCGAAAACGTCGCATTGCCCCTCACCTATAAAGGCATGCGTAAAACCAAACGACTCAAACTAGCAAGCAAGATGCTGAGTACATTTCATCTGACCGAACGCGAGTACTACATGCCCTGGCAGCTATCTGGTGGTCAGACACAGCGTGTCGCAATCGCCCGCGCACTGGTTAATGATCCGTCCATTGTGCTCGCTGACGAACCGACGGGCAATCTAGACAGCCGATCATCCCATGTGATCATGGAGGAACTGGCCGATATTCACGCTCGCGGCAACACGATCATCATGGTGACACACAACCCCGATCTCACCACCTACGCAAGCCGCGTTATTCATATGATCGATGGCCGAATTGATAGCGATACCAAAAAACCACGTGCCAAAAAATCAACCACAACGCCCAAAAAGCGGCTGGATGCCAACGCCAAAAAGCCAAAGAAATCATCACGAAGCAAGAAAGGCAAGGCTGCCTAATGCCGCTTCTCGTCACTAACCATCTGGCAAATGCCTACGAATCACTCCGCAGTAACCGTATGCGAACCGGGCTGACAGTACTTGGCGTAACTATTGGTATTGCCAGTATTATCGTCGTGTTGTCACTGAGCGCTGGCGCGACAAAAATCATTACAGATCAGGTTGCACAGCTTGGCGGCGCAATCGCTGTCGTGCGCCCTAGATCACCCGATCGACAATCACAAATCAATGATCTGACCGCGACACTTGCCGGCAGCAACGTTACCAGCAGCCTGACCGAACAGGATGTTGTCGATATCAAACAACTCGATAACGTCAAAGCCGCTGCGCCGCTGATGCTTCTCGGTGGTACCGTCAGCGCAGGCGACAATAATCCGCAAAATTCATCAATCGTTGCAACTACGCCGGACTTTATCAAAATAAGCAACCTACCTATGAGCGATGGGCAGTTCATTGATACTGTTACTAACCGCGACACCGCGGTGGTGGGTAATCAGCTGGCAATCGACTTATTTGGGACCGATCAGGCTGTCGGACGCACATTTCATACCCACGGCATGACCTATACTGTGATCGGCGTGCTCAAACGTATCAACAATCCAGTCAACTACAACAACGTCGATTTTGATCATGCGGCAATTATCAATTTTGATAGCGGCAAAGCTATCAATCAGGGTGCCGCGTCAATACAACAGATCAATATACTGGCGACAAATGCAGCCGCATTACCGCATGTCATCACCGCTACCAACCAGGCTATATCCACCAACCACAACGGCGAAAAGGACTTTGTAGTACTATCTGGTGACAATCTTGCCCGTCCCGCAAACGAACTGTTTGCAACAGTCGTTACGACCCTGACAACCGTTGCCGCTATATCACTCATCGTTGGCGGTATCGGCATTATGAATATCATGCTGGTCGGCGTCAGCGAGCGCACCCGCGAGATTGGTATTCGCAAAGCACTCGGTGCATCAAGTGGACACATTACCTGGCAATTCCTGATCGAATCACTGGCTATGAGCGTTACCGGCGGTATATTGGGCTATATGCTGGGTTATCTGCTAGCCTTTGCCGTTGCACGATCGCTCCTGACATTTGACCCGGTATTTACCTGGCTGATCGTTGGCATTGCCATTGGTGTTGCCGTGCTTGTCGGATTGGTATTTGGTCTGTACCCTGCTATTCGTGCCGCCCGCAAGGATCCTATTGAGGCACTGCGACAGTATCACTAGAATAAGGAGCACAAACCCGGAATGAAACATTCCTCGGGGTTTTTACTGTTCAACCCCACAAAATAAATTTTGCGGGGACCCCTATCCTTAGCTCAGGCTAAAGCCTTCGGATCCTCTTTTTCCATCTAACACTATTTTCGGTAAATAAATGACCGAAAATAGTGAATTCAATAATAGCTGTTTAAGCGACAAGTTCTTTTTTGAGTTTTTCGACCAGATCGACTGGCGTTGGATCCACGCCGTTCATAGTTGCCAAATAAATAGATACAAAATCCGCCAAGACAGTACCCCAAAGTAGTTGTCTCAGCGGTGAATCACCCTCTAGTTTAATTGGCATTGCCTTGGGTCGCTTACCACTCAATAACCGGTCGCTGATTTCGAATCGCTTTAAAATTCGGGGATGTTCAAATGAACTCACCAGATCAAATACCGCGAATGGCTTGTCGACAGGATGCGATACCCATCCAATGAACTCGTTGTGATTCATTTCGGGGTATACATTCCAAAACGCCACATTTTTGGCATTTTCGTTCCAACTAATCTTCCATTTGTACGCCAACGGGCCTGTTAATCGGCCACCATAAAATACCGCCGTCTTGCCAACTGCCAGCAGCGCCAGTTGTTTCGCCTGATTCTCGGCAACAGGTTGCTCGGCGACCCATCGCGCCGATTCCGCTTGCAGCCACTCACTCGCAGCAGCTATTTCCTCGTAGTATGTGTTGTCTATAATGCCAAAATGTTCCAACAACTTCACCAGCGAGCGCATCTGCGCAAGCGTCGACATACGCGGTTCAATCTTGCTGCGATCAGGCAGTACGATATGAACAGCCCCCAGTTCTCCTGCGCGTTCCAGTAACTTACCGCCCGATGTCATAATTGCCACCTGTGCGCCGTACTCCTTTGCCTGATCAAGCGCTCCGAGTGTCTCCTCGGTATTACCCGAACAACTGCTGACGATCACTAATGTGTCACTGGTCACATACGTTGGTAAGTCATATTCACGAACAATCTCGAACGGAATTGTCAGCTTTTCTTCTAATAGCGCTTTGACGAGTAGCGCTGCTAGCGCACTACCGCCCATACCGGCAATCACCACTTTTGCCAGCACCCGGTCATCATGATCGCCATTTACAATTTCCGCAGCAAACTGAGTTTGTTGCCATTCACTCGCCGCTACCCCTAACGCATCTTTTGGATCACGTTGTTTTAGCACGTTCAGATCGTCTAGCATTTTCCCTCCTGCGTTACCGCACTCCTGTTGCGAATAGTACTGTATCCATGATACACTTTTTATGAATAAAGCATAACTGAAACAAAAGAGGTGGGACATGTCAGATATTGCAGCCAGCGAACAAGACTTAGCAAAAGTGCTGAGTGATACGTCCGGTATTGCCGATATGCCAAGTGGCATTTCATCAGATACACAAACAACCAGCGGCTTGAATTTTGAAGAAACATCGACGTCTGCAGTCGAATTGCCCCCTATCGCTCCCCCCGACTCACCAATTGCACCAATTACCGGAGAACCGGTTATCCAACCCCTCTCGTCATCTGATTCCACATTCCCCGCGCCTACACCACCTCCTGTTGTTGACGAGCCCGTTATCCAACCCCTGTCGGCAAATCCTGTTATCAGCGACGAACTGACCACCATCAAAAAAGACGCGCTCAGCGAGCTGCGTCCCCTCGTTGACAAGTTAAACGTATCTGCCGAAGAAAGATTTGATACGTATCTCCTACTCATCCGTAGCACCGACGATGTCAGTTTGCTTGCTCCTGCACACGAAGCAGCCAAAGCCATCGTTGACGAAACACGCCGTGCCGAAGCCCTGCTCGATATCATCAAAGAAGTCGACTTCTTGTCGCAAAACAACAAAGCAACCTAACAAATAACTCCTCGAATGAGGAGTTATTTTATTTCATGATCTGATTATTTATCGTGTGGCTGTTCAGTAACTTTTGGTAACTGTGTATCACCTTTGTCGATAACAACCTTACCCGTCGTTGGGTGAGTCTGTGCGTTATGAAGCGCGCTTTCCAGATCACGTCGGCTCTTAAAGTAGTACACGACACCCACGGTGATAGCAGCGATGCCTATCAGTCCAGCGATCACTTCGACGGGGCCAGTGGTTGGCAGAGATTCAGGGGCAGCACAGCCCTCTTTGCTGACAAGTACCTCAGCGGTGTCACTCTTTGTGCCGTTGCCTGTAATTGCTGAAGCTGAGTTCTGCATACGGATCTGCTCACAAGTCAGCTCTTCCCTACCAGCTACCCTTACACTAAAGGTAACAGTTGCTCCAGCGCCCTCTCCATAATTACCGATGTTAATACCGTTGTTTACAACATTGTCACTTACTTTTAGACCGTTAGGATTGGTAGCGTTCGTCAGTACCGTACTACCTGGTACATAGGTCTGTCCAGCTGGCAGGACATCTTTAATCGTCACATTGTTTTGGTCAGTCGTACCAGTGTTTTTGTATGAGATTCGGTAATCAACAGTTGATCCTGGTTGTGC
>CAZCYG010000080.1:0-4646 GCA_964502795.1 uncultured Candidatus Saccharibacteria bacterium
CAAACAAAACGCCAAAGAAGTGTATGTGTATCTGGCATATGCGATTGGTCACGACCAGCCACTTGAAGCAACGGTTGTTGTTGATGGTGATGAGCAGCGTGTGCAAGAGTATGATTTGTCGCCAAACGGCATCATTGCGCTACTTGATCTCAAGCGCCCGATCTATGAACCAACCGCACGCTATGGACATTTTGGTTATCCGGATTTCCCGTGGGAATAATCGACATACTTGACTCTACCCCTATATTCCGATACAATTACCTCTGCTATTCCGGCATAGCTCAGTGGTAGAGCGGATCGCTGTTAACGATTAGGTCGCTGGTTCGAGCCCAGCTGCCGGAGCCAAGCAATTGCCACCCATCAGGGTGGTTTTTGCTTGGCTCCAGTATGTGGCGCGAGAACCAGGTCACCTTATCATCCCAGCGATTGCCTTTATCGTTCTGGGAGAGGGGCTATTTGATCCATCCTACAATGCACGACTCTCAACTTCGGTACCGCAGAATAAGCAAGGTTTACTACAGGGAACAAACCAAAGTATCCAAGCGCTCTATCATGTCCTTGTACCTTTGGCCGCCGGAGCCATATACACCTACAGCCATGGTTCGGTTTTTGGCATCGCTGCGGTGTTAATGGTCATTGGTCTGGTGCTATTTTCGCGGCTAAAACCAAAACCCATCCCCGCAGAATCTATCCCGTCTATATAATAAATACACCGGCTTGGCTTTATGGAAGATCAAAATAGAACCATTAAACATCGAATGGTATACCGCATCTAAATTAGGAGATGAGGTATGGCAGAGCAACAGACAAAGATTGTGGGCGGCCTAGATTTTATTGATGAACTAGATACTGAAGTGAATAAAGCGACGGGAAGTCTCGCAAGAGCAAAAGCATTAGAGGAGCCGGACGAACATGCTGACCGAGAGAGACACAGCCTAGCTTATGGGTGCGACGATACCCACACTTCGCCGTCTTCGAACACCTCTTTTTTCCAGATCGGGACGACGGCTTTGAGCTCGTCAATGATGTAATGGCTGGCTTTGATGGCGTCTTGTCGGCGCGTGGCGGCAACGGCTATGATAACCGGTATTTCGCCCACCTCAAGTCGGCCGATACGGTGGTGAACCAAAATATTGTGGACGCTCCATTTCTGGCTGGCGACTTCGGCTATTTTTTTCATCTCTCTGGTTGCCATCTTATTGTACGCTTCAAATTGCAGGTATTGAACGGCTCGGCCGTCGGTTTGCGACCGGACCGAACCAATAAACATATTGATACCGCCACTTTCCGGAGAAGTTACCCGGCGGTAGCTCGCGGCCACATCTAGAACAGCTGCTGTGAGACGTATGTCAATCACCGGTCAACCTCCGCTCGTCGGTGGTATGATAGCAATCTCGTCATTATCCTGAATGACCAGCTCGTCTGATGCGTAGCGCGCGTTTACGGCGAGCATGAAAGTTGGCAATGCGGGGTAGTCTTTATGCAACGTATGTTTTAAGGCTTTCGCGTTCGTACCAGGTTTTAATGTCATCTTGAGCTCGGGCTTACCAACGACGTCTTTGGCTATGCCGAATAATAAAATGGTCGCCTTCATAGTGATATTTTACACCATCCCAGCCGTCACCTGAGATTGCTGCCAAGCGAGTACGCCGCCCGCCAGTGAAAAAAACTGTTTATCGGGGAATTGCTGCCGGGCAAGGTGGACCGCGGTGGCGCTTCTGGCACCGGAATGGCAATAAAATACCACCGGCAGTTGACTGGTCATTTGCCAGTGTCCGGCCTTAATCTGGTCGAGCGGTACTAACCGGCCACCGATGTTATAGTCTTGGTGTTCCGGTTCGCTGCGGACGTCAATCAGTTCACAGGTGTCGGCGGCTAACAGTCGTTGAAGTTCCACCACCGAAACCTCGGACTCGTCGACAATGGGGAGTGACGCGATTATATCTTTTCCGTAGCGAGTGACGGGCGGCAAACTGATACTGTGGCTCTGCAGACTGCCTGCGTCGAATATGAGCAGCTGATTCTCTAGCAGCCGACCAGTACCGGTCAGATACTTGATAACTTCGTTGGCTTGCATGCAACCGATTATGCCGGTCAGGGTAGGCATGACACCTCCCGATGCGCAGTCCGTCGCGTTGACGAAATCCGGAACCGGAAAGACATCACGATAGTTCGAGGTGTATGACCCGTCGGGTTGACGCACGTTCCAGACGGCCGCCTGGCCCTCGTGCTGATAGGCAGCGCCGTAGACCAGCGGAACACCGGTGAGTACACAGGCGTCGTTCAGCGCGTAACGTGCCGCAAAGTTATCAGTGCAATCAACTACGATGTCGTATTGCCGAATGACGGACCGGGCATTTTGCGCGGTGAGCTTTTCGGTCATCGAAATGACAGTGACGGTCGGATTCTGGCGTTGCAGAACTTTTGCGGCAACTTCGGATTTATACGAGCCGACGTCCTTTGGGCCAAACAGAATCTGACGGTGAAGGTTGGTTTGGCTGATTTTATCGTGATCGGCCAAGGTGAGCGAACCGATGCCCGCGGCGGCGAGGTACTGAGCCGCCGGACAACCCAGACCGCCCAGACCGACGACCAGAACTTTGGCGCGCCGCAGTTCGCGTTGGCCGGTCACGCCAAAACTTGGCAGTTTAACCTGGCAACTATATCGGTCAAATTCCTCTGCCACTAGCGTGACTCCTGTAGCTGATGAATAAGCTTTCGCGCCACCGCTGAGTCTTCGGGAGTATTGACGTTCATCGTGGCGAACGGCCGTGGCGGTATCACGCGCTTGACCTTGGCAGCTGACCGTATCAGAGCTTTACGCGGACAGGTGACGCCTGCGGCGCGCAATTCGACCAGTCGCTGGCGACTAGCCGGCTCCCAGATAGCCGCCAACGGCTCGGGCAACCCTTCGGCATTGGCGAAGGTCGTGGCGAGCTGGGCGTGATCGCGCTGGCTGATTAGGTAGGCCAGGTCAGGTACGTCAATTAAAGGCAAGTCACAGGCCACCACTAGCCATGCTGCTTGGCGATGGCTCGTCAAGGCCGACAAGATTGCCCCGAACTGTCCAGCATCGTCTTCGGTGTCTACCAATAAATCGTAGCCCGCAGCCATCGACGAAACCTGGTCCGGGCGGCAGGAAAGGTATACTTTTGAACAAAATTGATTCAGGAGGTCAGCCACGTGGTAGCGCTGCGGTTTGTCGTGCCAGACCATCAGGCCCTTATCCTGGCCCATGCGACGGCTTTTGCCACCGGCCAGCACCAGGCCATACAGCTCCGGTGGCTTATTCGACGTCTTTTTCGATTTGTGTAACTGCGTCATGACAACCTGATTATCCTCCTCCCGACACGTCTCTAAAAGGCCAAACTTTGTAGGCTTTGTCGGCATGATGGACTTTTCGCACCGCGGGCAGTTCGATATACGCATCAGCGTCAGCGAGACCTGTCAAATCACCCGAACTGTTGAATTTGACAGGGCGGGCCAACAGCTGCCCTTGTCGGTCAAGGCGCAAAGAAACCAGTGGGAAGAACTGAAGCGGTGCTTCAAACGATATATCCCGTTCGAGTCGCGCGTGGAGCGGTTTTGAGGGGATACCCATAGCCCGGTATAGCCAGGGCAGCACATAGCGGTGCAGGCATAAAAACGACGACAGCGGATTGCCTGGCAGCGCGAAGACGATAGCGCCACGCGGGTGAACTCCGAACCATAGTGGTTTACCCGGCTTTTGTTTAACCCCCGAAAATAATCGTTTAACCCCTAATTCGGCCAACACGTCGGGGACATAGTCAAAAGCGCCCTTCGAGACACCACCACAAATAATAATAACCTCGTAGCTATCCAGACAGCTGGCGAGTTGACGCCGCAGCACAGTCGGCTTGTCTGGTAGGTGGAGACTGTCCGGCTGGACAGTCAGGCGCTGATGTAGCGCAGTAGCTATGGCCAAGCTATTAGACCGCCGTATTTGATACGATGCCGGTGCAATCTGGACGTCGACTAGCTCGTCACCGGTTGTAATAACCGCCACGCGCGGCAGCCTGCCAACCGTTACTTTGGTCGCGCCGACCGTGGCGGCAATCGCCAGTTCTTTAGCACCCATAACACAGTTGGCTTTGACGAGCACGCCGCCCGTTCGGGTATCCTCCCCCCGACGCCGGACATACTGCCAACGTCTAACATCATCTGATTCGAGCGTTGCCCGGCTGTGGGCAAGATTCAATTGTTCGTAAGGAATGACGACATCCAGGTCGGGCGCCAACTCGGCACCGGTCGTGATCTCGATACAATCGGTGGCTCTGCTGACGTGCACGGGAGGGCTACCGGCAGCTTGCGTTGCACTGATCCGGAAGACGCGAGTGCCTGTGATGAAGTGGTCATACCGGATGGCTATGCCGTCCATGGTGGCCAAGTTGCCAGCGGGTATGTCTCGGTCCGCCACAATGTCAGCTTTTAGCACTCTGCCGATCGAATCGGCCAGGTCAACCGTCTCCACGCCAAAATCGCGTGAGACCGTCATAATCAGCTCCTCAGCTTCCCGGACACTAATCACTGAAAGGGTTCCTCCGTATTGTCGTAGCCGGATACTGCGCGCGCCCCATGACTATACTCGTCCATACATGGTTTTATCTTTAAACCTGCCGTGAATA
>CAZCYG010000081.1:0-4473 GCA_964502795.1 uncultured Candidatus Saccharibacteria bacterium
CATGCATTGCTGTATATCGCGAATCGCCCGGCGCGCGAATCATCACGGTTAATCGGTGGCAACTGAAAGAAATCCCCCGACATGATTACCTGAATACCACCAAACGGTTTGTCCATTTCTTTGCGAACCAGTCGGCAGGCCATATCGACCATATCCAGTCGATAGTCATGCAGCATACTGATTTCGTCGATAATCAGCACATCTGTTTTTTCGATGATATCACGGCGACCTTTGCTAATATGATCGGCGAATCCGGTCGGCAGATCGTCCATCACACCAATTCCTGCCCACGCGTGAATCGTCGTTCCGCCCAAGTGCGTTGCCGCCAACCCAGTTGTCGCAGTCACCGACACATGTTTGCCGTTCGCCTTGCTCAAACGTATAAATTGGTTCAGGACATATGTCTTGCCTGCTCCAGCAGGGCCGGTCAAAAACGCACTTTCACCCGACAGCAATACCTCCAACGCAAGAGCTTGATTCATTACCGTCTATTATAACAGTTCGTCACCGGCATACGACTAGTTATCTTGTGTTATTGTCATATATTGCTTATGCTATTAAATACTATGATCAGTGCCAAACCAGGTTACACATTAATCGAAGTAATGATCGTTGTTTCAGTTATCGGTATTTTAGCGGCCATTGTGACCGTTTCATGGAACGGTGTCGTCACAAACAATCGTAATAATCTACGCGCGCAGGATATTAACCAGTGGTCTGCGACGTTTGATACGTACAAGGGACGCTATAGCGCGTATCCTATCATGCCAACTGCAACAACTGCAGCATCTGCAGAGATCTACTGCCTGGGAGCCTTTACTGATTTTGGCGGTAAATGCGGAGCCTACACAACGTCGCCAACAACCGCAACGACAACCATACCAACTGAAGTAGCAAAAATAGGTAAAGTCCCCACGAACAACATAGATCTTGTTGTCGGTAATAAGCTCATCGGGCCGATACTAGCTATCTACAAAAATGGCACACCTGACGTTACCGTTACTGCACAGATCATTAATTTTTTTGAAAACACCTGCCCTGCAGGACTTGTTGATGTCAGTTCCGCATATCCAGCACAGACTATGCTAACAGCAGCCAATGTATCAGGTGCAAAAGCATGTAAACTCAATCCCGACAAAACATTTACCTACACTCCTTAGTTGAATTGTCTTGCCTAATATCTGTCGTCTATATGATCATCATTTGGACTATTTGCTTGATCTGTCATTTGATCAAACAGTGGCTGAGTTGGGGGCTCCTGCCGATGTGACCGCTTGCGCCGGATCATGATCACGATAATCCCCACAATACTTACCACCGCAACCACCAGTGCAATGATCGCCCACGTCATATTATTTTTCTTTGCGACTGCTTGTTCGACCGCGGCGTCCGGGTAGACAATCTGATTATTGCCCGTTAGTTTTGCGGATGCATATACCCAATCATCGATGTACCGTGCGTTCCCCCACGAACTGTCACTATAGGCCCACGCATGGACACCGCCAACGCTCGTCGGACAGTCTCTTCCATCCAGCTCTTTTGTCATCAACGTTTCAGCGATCGATGGCAGCTCGGTATCATTCCAGCAAATACCCGTTGTTGGTGCATTATCGCCACTCAGGCGTGTCAGTTCAATACCTCCCGTTCGCCCTTCAACATCCGCTGCCACCAAGTGAATTTCCGCTACCTTGGTGATCTCTACCTCGATGCCGATTTTTTGTGTTGTCGGTATGATTTGCCCTGTTTTGTCCACGCCGCTAAACCGCACTTGTTGCAATCCTTCGGACACCTTTTTCATCTGCTGATTAAGCGTCACGTCGTCCTGCCCGTCAAAACTACCGTCATTATCCACATCGATTTTGATCTGATACTGACCGATGAAGTTTCGCAAAAAGAACGATATCGTGCCCGATTGCTGGTCAGATGATCCGTCTGAGGTAAAGTGGAGCTCACCTAGCGATGGCCTGCTGATATTCGGTCGCACCCAATCGGTGGTTTTATCCCATTTTGTTGCCTTTGTTGGCAAATCACCTGCTGGTTCTTCGAAAAAGAGTTTGTACCCACTACCACATTCACCTAGTGCCGGTGAATACTTCGTGTCACCCACTTCTGTACTGCGATATGCAGATACGCATTTGTCACCTGTTCGCACACCGACAGAATCAGCTGACAGTGTTGATATCTGTCCGTTATAGCCTTTGCTGATCGCTCGATAAATATACCCGTCCTCGCTGATATAGTAATTGGTCAGATCATCAGTATAACTTGCGGCAGAGGGCTGTCGTATTGCATAGCGTTCCGTCCAGGTGCGTCCATGCTGTTCATCAGCACTGTTTTTTACCGTTATATCCCAGCTAAACAAATTCTTTGCCCACTTCACTGCAGGCGAGACTTCCTGATAGGTACGCGCGTCTGCCGGGACGGCAAATTGCACGCGCCAAATGCCTGTCTGTGGTGCGGCAACAGGTGCAAACCGGCAACCCTGCCCTATCGCAACGTCCTTTGGGATGACGCATTTTTGCTGCTCGATGCCTGGACCGTCAATCGTAACCGTCACATCACCTCGCACCGTATCAAACGGCTCATCCTGATTAACGCGCAAAAAAGCCGCGCTTAGCGTCTCACCACCCTTTACATACGAATAAAACGTGTTGTCTCCACTGATGAATATTTTAGAATCGGAAGACAATGCCGAGACTGAGTGCGATGATATGCTCGCGAGTACAACCAAAAGTAAGCCCAAAATAATACGTTGCATATGTACAAGCATAACCGATTAGCAGGAAAAAGTGAAAGTCGCGCGATTTTGGCGCTACAGGACTTTCTCGGCCGCTGTCAGATGGCGGCGACGAGCTTCATTAGCCCATTCGTCGGCCAGCTCGTTTCCTTCGTCGCCCTCATGGCCACGTACCCAGTTAAGCACGGCATTTGATGATACATACAGCGGATAGACCGACTGCACAATGTCCAGATTTTTGATCTCGCCGCCCTTTTTCTTCCAGCCTTTTGCCTGCCAGCCTGCCGCCCATTTGGTTATGACATTGATCCAAAATTCACTGTCAGTATATATCTCACACTGCTCGCCATGGGCATCCTCTAGCGCTGCCTTGATCGCCAGACCTTCCATGCGGATATTTGTCGTTTCACGCGCCGGTTCACCACCTATGATATACGGCTGATTATCTTTGATTACGGCAAATCCCCCAGGGCCAGGGTTGGGACTGGCGCTACCATCTGTGTAATAAACTATCATTCTGTTAAGTATACCAGCTGCATGGTAGTTATTTGCGCAGGAATTCGCGGTGCAACAGCTGATATGCTCGATTGATGTCTCTTTCGTAAAGGATAATATTCAGTTCGGTCGGGCTGGTGGTATATTCAACCACCGTGATGTTCCTCGTCGCCAGCTGTTCAAGAACCCGATATGACTGGCCGGGTTGATCGATTGTCTCGATACCGACCTGCAGTGTCAAACTAGCCAGCGCATCAATTTGTATTAGTGGCTGCGAAGCACCAAAATGCGCTCGTACCACATCTACCAGAGATGTATCGACAATAATTGCTATTTCGGTCAGTCCCACCGTTGACACAAAAAACGGTGCGTTTTTTATCGCGTCCAGCAAATTCAGTGTCGCCAGTCGTTCCTGCACTTCAGATGTCTTTGTAAATGCGATCTCCGCTAGTTTTGATCTGCTGATGATATTTCGTATCTGCAAATCCTCTATTTCAGGCTGCAACTGCCGTAGTTGTTTGCCATAACGTGACAATGCCATCACGATACTGCTATCACTAGTAATTTCTTTTTTGGTGATTTGCTCTACCTCGTTATGGATTGTTTTTGCGTAGGCCGATATATTCAATAGTCCCGATCGCAGCCCCTTTCGTGCAAATTCCGAGTTTTCCACCACCTGTGCAACGGCATTCATAACAGATATCATAGTTATATTTATAACAAAAATTATAAAATTTAACAATAATTATTATGCATTTAACATACTTAGCTCGTCTAAGGACTCCCTACATTTATGAACTCACCTGAGACAATGCGTAGAGTGAGCCTGTAACAAGGATATATCGCTCATTCTCGTCTATCAGTGCGTCAACTGCCGCTGCAATAGTTGGCTGTTCCGTACACTCGATATTATGTCTTTGAAATTCGTTTACTAATATGGAGGGGTGAATGGATTGTACAGGTGTATCCTGATTAAGATAGAACCGTGTCGCAATTGCCCTCTGGGTAATAGGTAGAAGTAGACGAACCACCGCTTGGTAATCTTTGCTCTGTTTCATCGCTAGCACCACGGTCCATTTCCGCCCCGGATACAAAACCATGAGCGTACTGACAAGCGCATGCATCTTTTGCTCATTGTGAGCACCGTCGATCAGCACTTCCACGCCATTCCTTATGACAGTTTCAAATCTGCCTGGAACCTGCGTTTGGCGTACTACTTTAAGATTCTCCGCGCTTAAAGC
>CAZCYG010000082.1:0-4431 GCA_964502795.1 uncultured Candidatus Saccharibacteria bacterium
CGATTAGCGGCGCTACATCTGACGGGACAGTTGCGCGCATCAATGCAACACCTGCTTTGACACCTACTTGTTTGATCTGTTGCAGCAGTGGCAACAGATCTTCCTTTGCTTCAACATGGAGGGTCACCATGTGGGGTTTGAGCGCCAGCAGTTGCGGCAGATACTTTGATGGCTGCGCAACCATCGCATGGATATCAACCAACCATCCTTGTGGCCACCAGATTTGCGACGGATCAATCAACGTAACCGGTGCAAATGATCCGTCACTAATATCGACATGGACACGCTGCGCAAACAAATGCACGCGCTCAAGCGATACCTTATAATCCTCAGCTGTCGATACCGTTACGGTCGGCACGATAGTAGCAGCCATTTTACGCCCCCCTTCGTATCATCATTACGCGATCTCGTCTATTTCTGCGTTACGACGCTTATATCGGGGAGCATTAGCGAAGGGTGTATGAAGCCACGTATCGATAATATCCTGCCAGACAGCATCCTCATGCTGCTCGAGCACTCGCGCTGGCAAACAGAGCACGTTGCTGTCGTTGTCGTTACGAGTCATCCGTGCCTCTTCGCTATCCCAAATGACGCTTGCCCGGATGCCGCGAAAACGGTTGGCCGCTATAGCCATACCCTGACCGCCGCCACAGACCAATATGGCTCGCGGATCTTTGTCCTCGTCACCGATGACTTTTAGTGCTGCCATTTGTGCAAACTGCGGAAAGTCATCATTTGGATCAAGGTCTTTATCTCCGACATCCTCGGTAGATATACCCCGCTTTACAAGATATGCGAATATTTTTTCTTTTAGATGAAAACCATTATGATCAGAACCCAGATACACTTTCATGGTTACAAGTATAAGCGGTTTTGTAAAAAAACAAAAGCATCGCAATCATACGGATTGACTTTTATACTGTATCTTGTATAGTGGTTATGTCATCAGCAGTACCCTACTATCTAAGGAGATGCGAGTCTCTTGGCTCCAACTACACATCTGGCAACGTACAGTGGTCCTCTGTCGAATCGGCTGCGACGCAATACTCATGTCGCGCTGGCTCCGGATGACTACGACACTCATGGAAGGGTGATCGACGTCTGCCTGAACAAGGATCCCGACGGATCCACACTCACTGGCTGGGCGACTGTTCGCGGTCGGCGACGCGCCGTCCAAATAGTTCAGACAGCGCACAACTGCAGGGTCGAGTTCAGACTCAGCTGAGACCGCCCGAAACGGCGACGGCGTACCCCGATGGGGTACGCCGTTCTCAATGTTACAAAAGTACTATTTCTACAGATTCTTGCCGATATCAGCCGTCAGTTCTACCAGGCGATTGCTATAGCCCCATTCATTGTCATACCATACGGCAATCTTAATAAGGTTACCGCCGACAACTTTCGTTAGCAGCAAATCCACTGTACCGGAATGGCTGTTACCGATGTAATCGCGGCTCACCAGCGGTTCTTCGCTGACACCCAAAATACCTTGGTAGAATGGTTCAGCCGCGGCCTTTTTAAACGCATTATTAATCTCTTCGACTGTGACGTCGCGACTCAGTAGCGCCGTCACATCGCTGATTGACACAACAGGGGTTGGAACGCGGATCGACAGTCCATCAAATTTGCCTTCCAGCTGTGGCAATGTCTTGGTCACGGCAATTGCGGCACCAGTTGTGGTTGGGACGATATTCTCGGCGCCATTACGGCCTTCGCGCAGGTCTTTTTTCGGTGCGTCTTGAATTGCCTGGCTAGCCGTGTAGCTGTGTACTGTTGTGAGCAGCGATTTTTCGACACCAAACTCACCGTCGAGGATCGCCATAACCGCACCCAAACTGTTGGTCGTACAGCTAGCATTGCTGATCACTTCCGTTGCGTTCTCGATCTTGTCATCATTCGCACCTAGTACGATCGTATCCACTCCGTCAGATTTAGACGGCCCGCTAATAATCACTCGCTTGGCACCACCGCCAGTAATATGCTTTTCAGCGTCCTCTTTGGCGGTAAAGAATCCCGTGGACTCAATGACAAGTTCGACACCCAGATCACCCCAAGGCAATACAGCTGGATCTTTTTCGGCAAGAACCTTGATGTGCTTGCCGTCAACGATGATGCCTGCTTCATCATATCCGACCTCGTGTTGATAGGTACCATAATTGCTATCATGCTTCAACAGATACGCTAGTGTTTTTGTATCAGTCAAATCATTGATTGCGACGATTTCTAAATCTTTGCGCTCAAACGCAATCTTGAACGCATTACGGCCAATACGGCCAAAGCCATTAATACCTAGTTTTGCTGCTGTCATAGTACCATCCCTTTTAAAGCGTTAGTTCTTTCGCTACTGATTGTATATCAGAGTATCCTGACAGTGCAAATAGTTTATACTTGTATACACATATGGAGAAACATGCTGTCATAACCTTGGCGAAAGAATTCTATGATGAGAATCAAGTGAGTGATTTGGAGCATGCTATTGACTACGCCACCGAAAAGCATCGTGGACAAAAACGTAGGAGCGGCAAACCCTACATTACTCACCCATTGTCTGTTGCTGCAAATCTGATCGAGTGGGATATGGATATCGACAGCGTCCTCGCTGGAGTGCTGCACGACACTGTCGAAGATACCGACGCAACACTGGAAGAAATTGAAAATTTATTCGGTCATGACGTTGCATTTCTTGTCGACGGCGTTACCAAAGTCAGCCAGGCACGGGCGGGCATGCGTGACCTTGGCAGCTACTTACCGCAGACAAAAGACAACTTGTCCAAACTCTTAATCGCTGTTGGTCAAGATGTCCGTGTCATTATCATCAAACTTGCCGATCGCCTGCACAATCTGCAAACACTCAAATATATGCCGACTGCCAAACAGCAAAAAATCGCCCGCGAAAGCCTAGAGGTATTCGGGCCAATGGCCGATCGACTTGGTATGGGTCGCGTACGCATGCAGATCGAAGAGTTGGCATTTAGCTATCTTGACCCCCACGAATTTCACCACCTCCAAAACCTGATGAAAAAACGTCTTGGCAAAAGCACGCGCAAACTGGGCGCCGTGCGTATTGAAGTGGAGCGCGAACTGCAAAAGCACACCATCACATTTGAGGTCAACGGCCGAGTCAAAAGTATCTATAGCCTGTACAAAAAACTACAAAAGGTCGACGGCAATATCGACGATATTTATGATCTCATGGCGCTGCGCATTATCGTCGCCGACAAAGAAACATGCTACCGCGTCCTTGGGATCCTGCACAGCATGTACCAGCCCATGATTGCGCGAATCAAAGATTATATCGCCATCCCTAAACCAAACGGCTATCAATCACTTCACACCACAGTTATCACCCCAAGTAAGCAGATAGTAGAATTTCAAATCCGCACCCAGCAAATGCATGATTACGCTGAAAGAGGACTGGCTGCGAGTTTTCACTATCATGCTCAGAAATCATCCAAAGATTACACCAGATCTAAAAAATCCATCGCCTTGCCCGCGGAAATGCAATGGATTACCCAAATGCAAGAAGTGGCAGAACGTCTTCGCGACGGCGAAGAGATCAGCCAAGAGCAGCTGAATATTGATTTGTTTGGCAACCGCATCTTTGTTTATTCACCCAAGGGAGACATTTATAATCTACCCGAAGGTGCCCTGCCACTCGATTTTGCCTACCTTGTTCATAGCGATATTGGCAATCACGCGTATAGTTTTCGCGTCAATGGCAATATCCATGCATTTGACAAACCACTCCACAACGGTGATATGGTCGAGGTCATCACTCGCAAACTGCCCCAGGTTAAGACAGCATGGCAAGATCTTGTCACTACTACCCATGCACGCAGTAAACTACGTATGCAGCTACGACGAATGGGACTACTCCAGGCCATTTCTGGTGCTGCGGCCATCATCCGCGACAAAGCGACGCGCAAAAAGTCAAAAATAAAAGAGTAGCTCTTTCATTTTTGTTGATTCTGTGCTATAATTAGTAAAAGAGTGTCTGCAACCGCAGATACCATCGCTACGAGAGGAACGAGGTACGGACGTGACAGACGACGAACAACGCCGTCTAGAGCTAGGTACGGTCGTTAAGGTGACGACAGGCACTATCGAAGTCGGGAACATGTGCGTTCAACCGCATATTTTGGTGACCGTCACGGGTAGTACCGTCCCCGACGACATAACTTACGATCAGATGTGCGTTGTCGTCGCGGACGTGATCGATACAATCGACCCCGACGGCATATTCGTGACCGAAGCCCGCAAGAAAGCCCGGCGTCAAGCAAATGGATTGTGCTACAGCGGTAGCACGCCAGAGGTGCGCTATACCCTAGTACACACCTAGGTGAATTCAGTCCGCACTCCACGAATCTCTCGTGGCGAATACCCCTGGTCCTCCGCGCATCTGCGTGTCGAGGATCAGGGCTCTTTTCGTTT
>CAZCYG010000083.1:0-4426 GCA_964502795.1 uncultured Candidatus Saccharibacteria bacterium
TCCAGGCTAAGTGCACCCGATGGGATCAATTCCACATCAACCTTGTGTGCCTCACCCAGCTTCATGATTGATCCGTCGCCAAACTGTTTGGTAATTTGATCCATCGCTAGACCAAGCGCTTTCAATTTGCCTTCATTATTCACCGGAGCGTCCGATATAGCTGCCTTTTCTGCCTTTTTTGCCATGTGCTTTCCCTCTCTTGTTATATACCTTATTATACCCTAATCATATTCGACAGTAAAAAACGTGTCAGTGAATAAATTTTCACCTAACCAAAGTACCCTCTATTACCATAAGAGTGGTTTTGTTATAATGGATCCAATGAATAAAAACCACTCTGTGCGGCAAGCAGGTTTTACCGTTATTGAACTTTTTGTTGTTGCCGGTGTCTTGATTGCCGCTGGTGTCCTTATTTTCGTCCAGATGAACAACCTGAAAATAGCAAACCAGGATTCTCAGCGCAAGACGGCTATTAATGCCATGTACTACGCACTCGAAGAAGTTTACTACAAAAAACATCAATCCTATCCCGCAACGCTCACCTCGGCAACGCTCCCGTCAGTTGACCCATTACTTTTTACTGACCCGGACGGATTTACGCTTGGCAAAGAATCTCTCAGTATGGACGAACTGCAAAAACTTATTGACAACGGTGATACCGACACCAACGTCGAGCAACGGCTTGATTCTCTGACGAGAGGTAAAAGCCCAAACTACCACTATGATGCAACTGGTTGTGATGCACAAGGTAACTGCAAGGGTTATACGCTACGAGCTGATCTGGTTGCCGAAACACAATATACTAAAACAAATCGTACTCATTAATCACCGTCGACTGGCCGACCATTCTTAAACGCTTCAACAGCGTTATTGAGTATGGCAATCTGCTGTTTTGGGTTTGATACATAATGAAATCGATATGTGGTCTCATCACCTTCGGTACTCAGTCGAATTGAGCCATAGTTAAACATAATCTGAAAAATCCCTGTCTGAACATAGCTGGCGTCCTCTATGTTGCCCAGGCTGACTGTTTGCTCGTTATGCGCAAACAGGGTTGTCTGAATCTCCTGAATCACGCTCTCGTTCGTCAAAAAAAACTTGTTGTTCAAATACACCCACGCAACAATGTATGTGCCAAGAGCAATCAACGCCAAACACAGAACAGCAGGCAAGATAATGGCATCAAACGGCGGATTATTACCTGGAACCAGTGTGGGATAGGCTGACACACCCAGAATAAGAATCAGCGCTAATATGCCACCGATCGCAAGGGGTGCAACGAGTCCGATAGGATGCCTTCTTACTTCGCTAATAATATATTCACCCTTGCTCAAATTAAGCGTCGGGTTCTGTTTTGCCGAATCATCGTGTCTTTTTTGGGCTTCCGGTGTCACCTCCGGCTCCAGAGGATCAATAGCTCGTGTCACATGAACAACCTGTTGCGTTGCCTGAGTTGCCGTGGGTGGATGTGCATAGAGTGGCTTGCCGTCCTTGTCGTAAGCGACCGGTTGGTTGTAATCTGGTTGTTGCTGAGGGTCCATAGATACCTTTATTATAACAATTCCTGCTGCAAACTTTTACCAATATGTTTTGCACCTTTTATGGTTATCTTGCGGCCTCGCGGGGTTCGTTCAATTAATCCAATCTGTAACAAATACGGTTCATAAAAATCTTCGATCGTTGTTGTTTCGTCGCCAGTCAATGCCGCAATCGTACTGAGCCCTACAGGCTGATGGCCATAATGATCAATCACACTGTTGAGAAGTCGACGGTCAGCAGGATCAAGCCCCAATTCATCAATTTCAAGCAGCTGTAATGCTTCTGTTGTCATGACTGTGTCAATAATTCCATCACCATTAATGTCCGCATAATCTCGCACGCGTTTCAATAATCGATTGGCGATTCGTGGTGTCAAACGAGCACGTCCTGCCAGCATCGCTGATGCATCAGGCTGAATAGTGCTACCCAGTAGCGTGGCTGCCCGTTGAATAATTTGTTGAATTTCTGCCGGTGTATAAAATTCCAGGCGATGATTCATACCGAACCGATCACGTAGTGGCGCCGCGAGTGAACCTGCACGAGTCGTTGCACCAATCACCGTAAACTTTGGCAAGTCCAATCGAACACTTCGCGCGGCCGGACCTTTGCCGATGACAATATCAAGCTTGTAATCCTCCATCGCGGCATACAGCACCTCTTCGACCGTACGCGACAGCCGATGAATTTCGTCAATAAACAAAATATCTCCGTCTGACAAATTCGTCAGAATACTGGCCAGATCACCAGCACGTTCGATTGCCGGACCGGCAGTAACACGAATGTTTGCCCCCATTTCATTAGCAATAACCGTTGCCATCGTTGTCTTGCCCAGTCCGGGTGGGCCATACAGCAATATATGATCGACAGGTTCGCCACGCTTCTTGGCAGCCGCAATTGCCAGCTGAAGATTCTTTTTGAGGTGTTCCTGCCCAATATACTCAACAAAATACTGCGGTCGCAGTGTTTGCTCTATTTGTTGTTCATCGTTGTCATCCCCGTGAACACTCGTATCAACGATTCGTTCGATAGCCATTCGCTATATTATACCATCGACAACAAATCCCGTCTGCCTGGCAAAAAACATGAGTGGTATACTGATGATGATGACTAAAAAAACGCAAACTCTGTGGCTGACTATCGGTGCCATTGGTATCGTGTTTGGCGATATCGGTACCAGCCCCCTTTACGCACTGCAGGCTGTCTTTGGTTTGTCCCATCTGACGCTTAGTCCAGACGATATTATCGGTGTTATTTCCCTGATCATATGGTCAGTCACGCTCGTTGTCACGGTAAAGTATGTATGGTTAATGATGCGTGCGAGCAACAACGGCGAAGGTGGTATTATGGCACTCATCGCGCTAGTGCGGCGAACATCTATTTCTCACTCCCATAAAGTTCTTTTGACACTGCTTGCGTTGATAGGTATATCTCTCTTTTATGGTGACAGTGTTATCACTCCAGCTATTTCTGTCCTATCGGCCGTCGAAGGTATCAAACTCATATCGCCTGCTATGACACCATTCGTTATTCCACTTACAGTCTTTACGCTGGCTGGACTTTTTTACCTTCAATCCCGCGGCACTGGCAGTATCGGCAAATTATTTGGACCAATTATGATCATATGGTTTGTTGCATCTGGCATTGCAGGTTTCGCTAGCATCATGCAGTATCCGGCCATACTTGCCGCGATTTCACCACTTGCTGCAATAACGTTTTTCATAGACCATCCAGCGCAAGGATTTGTCGCGATGGGAGCCGTAATACTGGCGGTTACCGGTGCCGAGGCACTCTACGCAGACATGGGACATTTTGGCAAATCAGCTATTCGTCAGGCATGGCTACTACTCGTATTCCCAGCGCTACTACTCAACTATCTTGGTCAGGGAGCACTTGTTATTCAACATCCCGACGCAATCACGAGTTCATATTACCTCCTCTTTCCCACGTGGCTGCAGATACCAATCATTATTCTAGCCACCGTTGCCACACTCATCGCCTCGCAGGCAGTTATTAGCGGTGCGTTTTCACTTACCAGTCAGGCAATTCAACTTGGTTTTATGCCACGTCTGACCGTACTTCATACATCACGTCAGGAATTCGGCCAAATCTATGTACCGACACTGAACTGGCTGATCGCTGCCATTGTTCTATGGATTGTCGTACTGTTTGGCAGCTCGGCTCACCTAGCTGGCGCGTTCGGCATGGCAGTTAGCGGTACGCTTGCTATTGATACCATCCTGCTGCTCGTCATCATACGCAAAATATGGAGACAATCCATGATTATCGTATTTGCTACCGGATTTGTCTTTCTCACTATCGACATACTGTTCCTTGCATCCAGTTCATCCAAGTTCTTGCACGGTGCTTGGTTACCAATCAGCATTGCAGTTGTTGGCTACACGATCTTGACAACATGGTATAAAGGCCACGCCATCATCACGCGTGAACGCGCCCGAGCCGAGGGGACACTGCGCACATTCGTGCAGCACCTGCGCCATAGCAAAATACCCCGTACTCCCGGATATGCCGTATACTTGGGTCACCATGCCGGCAATGCGCCACTTGCACTTCATGAAACGCTTGAGCAGCTACACGAAATGCATGAAAAGGTCGTGGTGGTAACTGTCCAAACGAGCGACAAACCACACATACCAGAGCAGTCGCGTGTTATCTTTGATGGACTTGGGCATCCCGATGACGGTATCAGTCACGTGACATTACAATTTGGATACATGGATATACCTAATGTACCAAAGGCCCTCGAAATCGCGCGCGACAAAAGCAATGAGGTTGATTTTGATCCCGCCCAGGCAACCTACTTTACATCCATCAGTCAACCGGTCATCGTCCATAATCACCGCATGGCGCGTTGGCGCAAACAGCTATA
>CAZCYG010000084.1:0-4423 GCA_964502795.1 uncultured Candidatus Saccharibacteria bacterium
AACAACAGCTGAAGCTTGAAACGATTATTCGCGAGCGACCGATGACTGGAGCTCTCGCACTGCGGGATTTACTTTTTCTGCATACGCGTACGATACTCCGTACCATTGCTCGTCACAATAATGAATCACTGGTTCAGGAAAGCATGACGACGTATGTGAATGTTGCGCTAGCCGACAAAATACAAACGCCTGATGAAAAGTTGCAAATGATGGAACGCGCATGTGAACTCGCGGGATTGAGAACAGACGACCAATCGTCTGAGACGTACGACACACTGAATCTTAGACCAATGGAACTTGACTGGGAAGTGCTGCCGCCAGGCACGGACGAATTAGAAAAGACCGCGCGCCAGATAGTGAGTGATGTAACTGCGCGGACAAATAAGTCACCAGAGATTGATCTTAGCAGGCTCGTTATACTTGATGAAATACGAAAAATCTGGGGTGAAGATGCATCATACTATAGCAGGGGTATTCGTCAAAAACGAAGAATAGTTAAAGACAACGATAGCAGTGAACAGCCGGATGAATATATCATTCTTGTATTACAAGAGATAAATCGCCTGACTGGCGAAGTCATGTATGAACATGCTGTCGCCGAAAGTCCTATCGCAGGACCGAATGCCTTGTATGTATATCGTCAGGACGCGACAGACCATAGACATGGTTGGCGAACGGTAATGTCGCTACCAAAAAACCAGTCCCGGAGATTAGGCGCGCGTGATATCAAACATACTATTCCTCGCGGTGCATCTTCGTTAAATACTGTTATGGTCGGCAAAGTTGAACAGATAATGCTAGCATCCGCGACAGATTTCCATGATTTGGATTTCAATGGTCTCGATAAAGACGGCCAGGTAAAGGTACGACGCATCCTTGGTAGAAGCGCGGCTTTTTTGACACGACAAAGCGTCCAGTGATGTCCACTGCTCACTTTTTCCGTCTATACCTACGCGGCGGTATGGTGTTCCGGGGTTTCTAGGATAGGGTCAGCTGCGCGGTCGAAATAATGGAGTACAGCAAGCGTGCCAGCCCATGGCGTAAATTTTCTGAAAATAGGATCGATTTTATCAGGGTTATGAGTTCCGTCAATGTGACCTGCAAATGGGCAACCTTTGACGCCTGGGGTGAATTCCGGCGCAAGACTACCTAAAATTAACTTGCTTTTATCATTGCTAATATGAAATATATCCCTCCGTTGTGGGCTCTGAGAAAATTCATTTAACGCGTTTTGGCCATATCCTGTAAGGTGGGCGACGACATATGTTGAAATAGGGTGTTTGACGATGGCTAGTGCCGTTTCTTTTGCGACGCCCCCGGCGTCATCGAGGGCACTGTCCCATATTGTCTGCGAATCAATCATGGCTTCACGGATGAAGCCGCAGGGAGGTTCTTGTCTTAAACCAAGATTCAAATTCCGAAGTTGAGGAAGCAATTGGTGAGTAATTTCGATTGCAAAGTCGGTTTTGTCAGCATAAGGTGTGACGTTACTATATAGCTCATGAGGATTATGTGATGCAGCCACACCAATAGTTTTTCGTAAAACAGGATCCACAATGTGGTCTTGGTCTCGAAAAGTGTTCATAAATTTATTATATCACAAAAATTTAATTAAGTCAATCTTTGCTCTCTGGTACGGCGGAAAGGACTTGAACCTTCACGCCCGGAGGCACTAGCTCCTAAGGCTAGCGTGTCTACCAATTCCACCACCGCCGCACAAGAAAACGAAGATTGTTAAATGCTATGCAAGGAGCAGTATAACAAAAATGACACCTTAAATCCAGACTGTTCATGATTTATGTTGCTTGTGCTATCATAGTGACAATATGAGTTCAAAAGTGGCGCAGTATTTGAATGAACACCTTGTAGGTGAAGTGACAACAAATGATCATGTACGTCAGCAGTACTCGACCGACGGGAGCATCCTCACGGTTACGCCTGATTTGGTGGCGTATCCGCGAGTAACCAGTGATCTTCGCAAAATTGCGCGCTTTGCGTGGCAGCTGGCAGAGAAGGGTCATGCATTGTCGGTGACACCGCGTGGTGGCGGAACAGATCAGACAGGTGGCGCGATTGGCCCGGGTGTTATTGTCGATCTGTCTGCACATATGAATATGATTTTTGAATTGGATGCCAAACAAAAGCTGGTTCGTGTCCAGCCAGGTGTCTCGGTACAGGCATTGAATGAAGCACTACGCTTACAAAACCTCTATATTCCCGCGCTTGTAGGACTAAAAAACAACGTGACAGTTGGTGGCGCCATCGCAAACAATATCGCTAATCATTTGTCTGGCAAATATGGCGCGGTTGGATCTTGGGTGTCCCAGCTTGAAATCGTACTCGCGAATGGTGAAATATTACAGACAGGTAAAGTCAGCAAGCGCGATGTTTCGCGCAAAAGAGGGTTGCAGACATACGAAGGCGAGGTATATCGCACCATTGGCGATCTGTTAAACGACAAAGCCGAGACGATTGCAACAATCGCGACAGATACGCGTGACAATGTCGGATACAATATCGCTTACGTTGAATACAGAGACGGGTCAATTGACCTAACTCCGTTGTTTATTGGCAGTCAGGGTACGCTGGGTATTATTTCTGAGGTTATTCTCAAGGTACTGCCAGTACCCGAAGCGCCACTTGTTGGAGCGATTGCATTTACGTCATATGACGGGGCGCGTGATGCAATTGATACGCTACGGGCACTCTCGCCATCCACGCTTGAACTTATTGATGGTCGATTGTTTGTGAAGGCCGAAGAGAGTGGCAAGCGTTATCAATTTTATGTCGATGCGACCGAGCAGGGCGAAGTCGCAGCGGTTGTTCTCATTGAGTTTGACGGCAATACCCATGCCAAAAAGAAAGCGGCAAAAAAGATCGCGAAATTGTTCGAAAATGAACAGGCATACGTCTCGCTTGAGCGTGATCCGGGTAAAATAGCCGATCTGCAGATGCTAGGGTCCTTGACGCAATTCGTGCAAGTACCCCAAAAATCTGACTTCAGTACGCCTGCACTACTGAATGGTATATATATTCCTCCGGAGAGATTCGAAGATTTTGCGAAAGCCGTGGCGGCACTTGAATCAAAATATAACGTTGATTTGCCATTATCCGGACACGCATACGAAAGTATCTACTACGCATATCCATTGCTGAGCATGCAAAAAGTTGGTGATCGTCAAAAGGTATTCAAGCTGTTGGCAGAATGGGCAACGGCCGTCGGGGCGCACGGGGGACACATCGTAGCCGAAAATGGCGAAGGCAGATTAAAGGCGCCATTTGCATACAAAGAGCTCGACGACGATGTAAAAGAGTTATATACAGCAATTCGTACGTTGTTTGATCCGTTAAATACGATGAATGTCGGAGTAAAACAAGACCGTGATATTAAAAAGTTGATCGCCGAACTCCGTACTGATTACGTAGGTGACGATAGCGCCTGGCATGCTGCCTAAGGCAAGCCGCATTAGCATGACTAGAGAACAGATAGCTTATAAAGAGCTATTCGTCGGGACACTGATATATGCCGTTGTTCTCGGTTTTTTCAATGACTACACAGATATTGTCTACGCCAAAAGCTTTTCATATATATTTTTCGCTTCGCTAGTATTGGAGATACTGACATATTTTACCTTCCTACTCAAAGCCAACGTGCTCAAACGATTACGGGGTAGCAAGCACGGTCATCGCAAAACAGTAGTAGCCTTTGTTATTTGGTTCATCCTATTTGCGTCAAAGTTTGTTTTCGTTTGGATTATTGATCTGCTGTTTGCTAACGACGTGAACATCTACGGGTTCTTTGGTATTCTGCTGGTTGTCGCAAGCGTGATGGCTATTCACCGCGCTGCTGACGGCATATTCCGCAAGCTTGGCCATTCATCCGACTGATGATAACTGAGAGGACTTGGTCACGTTCCGCGACCCCGCGAGTCAGGCAGATGAACTGTGTTCATTTGTGACGTCGCCTTGCGAACTGCCACCGGCAGTTCTCACCTCCACACCCTGGGTGAAGGTTCAAAATCTACACGTAGACCATAGAAATAATCCGACGTAAAGCCGGATTATTTCTATGGTACAGATGAGAGGACTTGAACCTCCACGCCCTTGCGGGCACTAGCACCTGAAGCTAGCGCGTCTACCAATTCCGCCACATCTGCGTGTAAATTGAATGCAATGTACAATCTGAGTTTTATGTCATCGTAGGACATGACGCGCAGCGCGTCTACACATATTTGCGTTTCACGCAGCCGCCACATCTGCGTAGTTTTGTAAGTCTAATGTGCGTGTTAGTTTATTGTCGGCAAAGACATGTCGCGCAGCGCGTCTACTCATTTTACGGGCATCGTTTCACGATGACCCGCCACATTAACCGTACCATGTGAGTTTAGTGTCTTCCTAGGACATAATGCGCGCGTCTACGATT
>CAZCYG010000085.1:0-4331 GCA_964502795.1 uncultured Candidatus Saccharibacteria bacterium
AGTGAAGCGACACTGTGTCTTTTGTTTGCGCGATCGTCTGGTAGGTTGGTGCCAGTCCGCTATTTAATCGTTCGATCAATCGCACTCGCATATCAATAATCTGCGCCCCATATTTTGCCAGACTAACGTTCCATGCAAACAACGAATCCGTCGAAGATCCGGATTTTAATAATTTATTACGCTGCAGTAATGCTCGCTCATAGCGATGCAACACTCGGCTATATGCAGGAACAAGTTGCGCGGCAAATTTATCAACAAACTGCCTGCGCCGAGATGGCGAACTATGAATAAGCCGCAAATCATCCGGTTCAAACAAAACGATCGGGTAGCGATCACTCATTGGCAGGCGAATCGTCGTCTTTTCATCAATAACAAACTGTTTTTGTTTCGGCGCGCCGGGTTGATATTTTACAACCCGTGTTTGATTATCCAGCATTACTTGAATGCGCCACCACTCAGCATCGCGACGCAGCAAATCACCGTCACCGGCTTTAAATGATCGCCCGCCAAGCGCCACCATGATCGCTTCAACAAGCGATGTTTTACCACTGCCGTTTGGCCCGGTTATAACCGTCACTGTTTTTGACAGTCGCCGCGAAAACGACACATGGGATCGAATATTTTCAACGGCGAGCGACGTAATGATCATTATTCACCAGCTAGCTTTTGAGCGGCATAATGATATGTTGATAATCACTGTCTTTTTGGTCGGCCGAGAGTACACATGGCGATAATTTGCCACTAAATCGAAATACGATAGTATCACTATCGATAACAGCCAATGCTTCCGTGAGGTAGCGTGAATTAAGTGTCACCTGGCCATCCGCAGTGACTTCCGCTGCTGCTTCAGATGTATTTTCGCCAAGTTCACTCGCAATTGAATGAAGTGATAGTTTGCCTGTTTCTACATTTGCCGTAATTGTTACACTGCCGCCAGATTCACGTGCGAACAGTCCCGCGACCTTGGTAATCTGCGCAAATTCCGAGCGAGCAATCGTCACGGACGTTTCTGACGTTGCGGGAATAAGCTGACGATAGTCGGGGAAGTTACCATCGATCAAACGACTGGTAATTTCGGCATCATTGATACGAAACCTCACTTGAGATTCATCAAATAGTACTTCTACTTCATTACTGTCATCGTTTATAATGCGCAAAACTTCTTGCAGAGTGCTTGTTGGGATAATCGCAGCAACATCGCTTTTCGTGTCGACTAAGCGTTTTTCCGACAGGCGATATCCGTCAGTTGCCGCTAAATAAAGTGCGCCGTTATGAGAATGCCAGTAAACGCCAGTCAGTACCGGTCGCGTCGCGTCGCTACTCGACGTCAGGATTGTTTGCCCGATAGATTGTTTCAGTGACGCGGTATCAATACTGTAACTAATTGCCGCCTTGTCATTAATTGTTGGCAGTTCAGGGAATTCATCGGCAATATGACCGTTAATGGTTGAGTTGTAGCCCTCGGCATCGATGTGTAATTTATTATCGACCGCTTTCAAAGTAACGGCCGTTGTTTTTGGTAAACTTGATACAAACTCTGTAATCAATCGGGCGGGCACGGTAATTGCGCCTTCATTGATAATCTTTGCGCCTATTAATTGTGTCGATGCAATTTCCAGGTTTGTTGCTGCAACCATTAAGCGATGGCCATCTGTGCGCAGAAGAATATTTCCAAGTATAGGTAATTGAGCCTTAGTACTTGCAACGCGGGACGTTGCACCTAGTGCGCGAGCGAGATTTTCTTGTGTGACAGTCAGTTCCATTATTACTACCTTTCTTTAAATTTTATAATTGTAGTGATGGTTATAGGTGGTGTGGATTGTGGGGAAAAGTTGCCGAGTAACAGGGACCGTACAGTGAGATTTATGAGTGGAAAACAACGAGCGTAACCAATGGATGAAACGGGGAGTTGGAGCAGGTTTTGCACTGGATGGAAAGGTTGATGGACGGATCGTGGAGCAAGTTGTGGACGATCATCCAATGACTGTGAGCAAAAAAGTCGCAGTTTATTCGCAATTTTTCCCCAATCAAAGATACGGTAATTAGACATATAAACGCTCCCGTATCTCGGCAACTTGTTCACGAATAACAAAGTCCAGCTTGATAGATTTTTCAATCTTTTCAACTGAATGAATTGCAGTCGTATGATCTTTGCGGCCTAATTCGTTGGCGATTTTTGGGAAACTAAGATGGAGCTCGCTACGGAGGAGATACATCGCAATCTGACGCGGCGTAACAATGTGTTTGTCACGTTGAGCTGAGCAGATTTCTACTGCCGAGAGTGAGAAGTATTTGGCTGTCTTGTCGATAATTTGTTTGGCGCTAATATGCTGGGGGCGTGACCGACGAACGTTACCCAGTAAACCCTCGGCTGTCGTGATATCGGGATCAATACCGCGCATCTCGGCATACGCAAGCAGTTGATTAAGAGCGCCTTCTAGCTCACGAATATTCGTCTTAATATTATTCGCCAGATATTCGGTTGTTTGACGCTCTAGCTCAATACCTGATAAAGCGGCTTTTGCTTCGATAATAGCGCAACGTGTCTCGTAATCGGGCATTTGTATATCGATTGGCATCCCCATCTCGAACCGGCTGCGCAGACGCTCGGTGAGCGTTGGGATACTGCGCGGTGGCTTGTCGCTGGTTATGATGATTTGTTTGTTGTTTTGGTGCAGGATATTAAAGGTGTGAAAGAATTCTTCTTGAGTTTTTTCTTTGCCTGCAATAAACTGCATGTCGTCGATAATCAGCACGTCAACGTTGCGGTATTTGTCCGAAAATCCTTTTTTCTTGAACCGTATACTATCCATGAAATCTTTGACAAATGTTTCAGAGCTAATATAGAGAATGTGCATATCCGGTTGGTTTTTAATAATCTCATTACCGACAGCCTGTGCCAGGTGGGTTTTGCCCAGGCCAACGCCACCATACAAAAACAACGGATTATATTTGATGCCTGGATATTGCGCGACGGCCTGGCAGGCAGTGTAGGCGAGGTCATTGCTTGACCCAACGATGAAGTTGGAAAATGTATAACGAGGGTTGAGGTTGCCTGTTGGGAGAGATGTACCTACTGGTCGGGTACTGGTTGTCGTTGGGGAGAGGGTCGTTTCCCGGTTAACGGTCGTGCGGCGACCAGTGCTGCTTTTGACAACATATTCAATACGAGCGGGTTCGATACCGTTTTTTGCCAAAACCTGCCTGATCTGATCGGTGAACTTTACCTGGAATTGTCGAACTGCAAAGATGTTCGAGACAGCGATTGTCACACGGTCATCAGTTGACTCAACGAGCTCGGTGTTTTTAAACCATGTTACAAAGGTACCGTGAGGAACCGACAGCTCGATTTCTCCTAGAACACTTTGCCACAAAGAATTATGCACCGAATATACCCTCCAAGTAGACGTTATAGTGATTACGGATTGTCACTTTTTCTACTCATTACTATACGGCAGCACAGAGTTTTCCACAACCATAAAAACTACACAACCTAGAACACAGGACAGATAGGGGATTTTTCCACATTATGCCAACTAACCTATAAATGTGTGGATAAAATGAACAATGTAGTGGAAAACTCACGGTCTTGAAAAAAGTACGAAAATAAGTTAAAGTAATAAAGTTATGCCAAAAAGGACCCATCAACCACACACGCGTCATCGTGCAAGAACACACGGTTTTCGCGCACGTGTTTCAACCAAAGCTGGCCGCGCCGTACTAAAGCGCCGCCGTATTAAGGGTCGAGCAAAGATCTCGATCTAATAAAATCCGCCGGTTTAGGCGGATTTTATTATTCCACAGTATCCCACTACATACTAACTCCTATATACTATCTACTATGTTAGCGTTTAAGTATCGGTTTCATGGTCACGGTAGTTTGCGGTATGTCTATACGCACGGACAAACCGTTCGGTCGCATCTGATGTCGTTGAAATATAGCCAGCACCCAAAGCGTAAAAATCCTAGAATAGCCGTTGTTGTGAGCAAAAAAGTTATGAAGAGTGCGGTTGGTCGGAATCGTATCAGGCGGCGTCTGTACGAAATAATACGTCACGAACTGCCGGATATAAAAGAAAATAGTGACATCGCTATCATTGTTTTTTCGGCGGAAGTGTTAACGCAGCCTGCGACGGATCTGGCGCGGGTTGTCAAACAGCTCCTAAAAGATGCCGATATCTATAAAAAATAATCAAAAAATGGTACTATAAGAGAAATTAGTCACGCCAAAGTGGAGTTGTAAGAAACAGTGAATATTTTTGAAGTGCTTGTTGTTCAGCCGTTGTTCAACCTGTTGATGTTGCTTTATGTAGTTATTCCAGGCGGTGATT
>CAZCYG010000086.1:0-4232 GCA_964502795.1 uncultured Candidatus Saccharibacteria bacterium
ACAGCAAAGCACTGTATACCGGCTTTCCGATGAAAGGCCTGATTCGATTTACGTACCAACTACAACAATCTGCCTGTACCGAATTCAATAGCATGAGGTATGAGTTTGCGACATGCAAAGTCGGAAAATGTGTTACCCGTACTCATTCGAGTGCCGGCTCGGATGGGAAAACAAACTTCCTATCTAGGGATGTAAGTATGGTCGTTGATGATAACGGAGCATGTGTACGAATTAACTTCAATGTAAGCAATGAGAAAGATGCACTTACACAAGAGCAGATTATATCCTTCGTTGATTCCTTGGAGCGTGTCCCAGGTCAATTTGTCCCGCTCGAGGAGGATCAACAAGTCACCGTTGATCGATTTGAGCTTTTCAAAATACAGATGATAAATACACAATTAGGACTTGAGTCTTTTCATAAAAAAAATGGTTCGTACAAGGGGTTCACATATAGTACAAATACCGCAACACTCAGGGGCGGGGATTGTATCAGTGCGCTTCAATTGGACGTTGCTCCTGATGGGAATAGTTATGTGCTCCATCGGCCAACCTGTCCAGATACTGCGCAATCGTATTGTCTAGAAAATGGTCAAACGGAATTAGTGACAACCCCAACGTCGTTGATACAAAAAACATATCATTGTAAGTAATGTGCACTCGATACGGGACCCCGTGTATCATGAAATTCGAAGTTGAGTTCAATAAATCCTACGCCGATTGGATTCATAATGAGACAAAATAATATGACCCAGCCACAACAGCAACAGATTCAGATCAAGGCGAATGACGAAATTTTGAAAGGCGAATACGCGAACTTCACGCAGATTTCGCACACCCAGAGCGAGGTGACCATGGACTTCATATTGATGTTTCCCACTAACGGCATATTCCCAGCGCAGGGTCACTTGCGACAGCGGATCATAGTATCCCCGGGATTTTTCAAGAACATGATCGCGAGCATGCAAACGGTGCTGAGAGCACATGAGGAAAAATTCGGCGTCGTAAAACCGAGCGATGCGCCGACTACCGCCCCCATCGGCTTCGACGCACAGTAACATTGACGCCAAAAAGACGGATTGATAGGATAGGACTTCGTTCTTTCATTCTGGGGGTTCGCCATGCCGTATTCACGGGAATATGTCGCCGCGCTCTATGCCAGAGCCGATATCGTCGAAGTCGTTCGCGCCTTCATACCGCTCCGAACTCGGGGCAGCCACGATCAGGAGCACATTGCGTGCTGTCCCTTCCACGCAGAAAAGACGCCGTCCTTCGTTGTTCACTCCCGTTGGCAGTTCTACCACTGTTTCGCCTGCGGGGCGCACGGAAACGTCATCCGGTTCCTCATGGAGCATCAGGGGATGACGTACCCCAAAGCGGTGATGTGGCTCGCCAAGCGTTACCGCTTCTACCCCAAAGAGTGGGCGAGACAGCGACGGAAAAAATCCAAAACGAATTGAAAGAGGCGCCAGGAATGGATCATTCCCGACGCCTCGTTTTTTTGCCCCGCCCAGATGGGACGATCTACCAGAGTCACGCCATTTCAGGATTGCTGCCGCAGCATGTGCGAGAGATCTCACTCGGCGGAGGGGGACTTTTCCCCGCCGAATTGCATCCCCGGGAAGCAGGTTTGCGTATCAATTGAAACGAAGTATCCAGCAGACGGAAAATCGGATACTCATATGCTTCCTCGCTCTGCTGTCGCCACCTTAGTCTGTCCCAGCCCCGCTGTCAATAAAAGAAAAAACCACTCCGCCTTGTGGGGCGGGGTGGCGAATGCGGGTGAGCGGCTCACTCGGATGCTTTCCATTCGAAATGCAGCCAATTGAAGCGGCGGCCGGTCTGGACGATCAAATCGGGGACAGTCCGTGAATCCGATTCGTTCGACTCGCCCTCGACGATCAGGCGATCGACATGCTCGGCACCACGGATGAGCACTTCGCGGAGCTGGATGTCCGAAAGCTCGTACCGGTGGTGGACAACGATCTCGGCCATGATGCGGAGGATAACCGGCTCATAGGCGTCCGGTATGGCCCAATGGCCGCTCTCGAACTCGGTAGCGGTGAGCTGGAGCGACGGGAGCGTTTCTTCGCCCAAGAGGGCGGCAGCAAAGCCATTAGCGGCTTCTTTGATTGCAGCGCAGTAGATTGCTGTTTCCAAACGGCGTACGGTTTCATTTCGCGTGACCATGAGGGGTCTCTCCTGATTGGTAAAGAATGCCTTGAAACTACCGCATCCCTGTTCTGGCGTCAAAAAATAGTAGGGCAAGAGGCGAGAATAAGAACCTAGACATGGGCATTTCTTCATGTTATATTCCTCTTCGTACTTTTGGAGCAAAGGAGACTATCGTGTCCAAGAAGCAAAGCCTCGGCGGGAGGCATATCGCCCGAACACATACCACGACGGCCGTGCTCGCCAGCCAGGTAGCGCGCAGCCTGAACGAGAGCGGTCTTATAACGAAGCTCTCGCTCAGCTACATCGACCCGAAGGGCGGCAGCTCCATCAAGCGGCTCGTCCTCACACGGCGGGACCACGGGCTCCGCGTCATGGTCCACGAATCCGCCCTGGCCCAGGAACTCTATGTCAGTGCGCCAGATCGTGAACGCGTCATCGTGTACCTTCAGGACTGGTGCGGCCGAGAAGGACTGCTTTGCACGCTCCGCTAATGTCAGACAGCTGTTCCACCTCCACGACCACGTTCGTCGGAGGTGTTTTCTTTTTTCCAAAGAAAAAACGGCAGGGTCGGATGACTCTGCCGCCTGTGAGGCCAGCAGTTGCTGGCGGCTACTTGCGCCGGAGTTCGGCTTTGATGCGCCGGAGGCGCGCACTATCGACACGGGTGTCCTGGTAAAATTGATCAAGCGCTCGGTCGCCGACATGCGTCTCCGGTACCCGCTGGCTCGTATGCTAAAATGGGACAGCGCTTGTTTTATCCATTCACTTTTTTCTTATGAAGTTTTTATTGGCAATCGGGGTGATCGTCGTCGGTGGAGCATGGTTCATCTGGGGTAGCCACAGTACGCCGAGCGGGGATATGGCCAAGCCCATGACGACTGGCACGGACGTATCCCAACAAGCCGACGCAATTGACGTCACCCAGCCGATTCCCGCCGGTACCTATGCCGTCAATACCGCGAAGAGTGTCGTCAATTGGGCAGCCAAGAAGCCGCTCATCGACGGCTATATCAATAGTGGCACGATCCAGGTAATGGCTGGCACCGTGACGGTGGCTGCGGGTGGTACGACCGGCTCATTTACGATGGATATGAATACCCTCGACGTTGGCCTGACCGCCAAGAAACCGGGCCAGGAGGGAAAGCTCGAGGAGCATCTCAAGGGCGAGCGCTTCTTCAATGTTGCAGCCTTTCCAACCGCAACCTTTGTTATCACCCGAGTGACGCCGGTCGCCACTCCGACTATTGAGAAGACACATACGCTCACGGGTGATCTCACCATGAAGGGGCAGACGGTGAGTGTGACTTTCCCGGCGGTGATCTATGCCGAGGATGGTGTTCTCGTAGCTAGGGCAACCGCCGATATCGACCGTACTAAATGGGGAATAACAGCCGGGTCAAAGAATTTCTTCGAGAACCTTGGCGACAACATGATTGACGACCTGGTTGGTCTCTCGATTTCCCTTGAGGCCACTCGGCAGTAATACGATATCATGCGGGAAGAATGGGAGTATCAGTCAGAAAACAGAATGGGAGCGTACGGAACGACTTGTAATATCTCACGACGCATGCGCATTGATCCCCGTGCCATCCTTACTCGTTCGACATTCTGGTTCGTCATGCTCGCGGGTCTCGTCGTGCAGGTGGTGCCCTATATTCTGACGCTCGGAGCGCCGGCGGCGGATGGCAATACGGTCGCTGGTTTCCCGTTTACCTTCCTTTCTTTCGGTGGTTGGTGTGGCTTTACGGATGGTCCTGTCACGAGCGGCCAGTGTCCACGAAGTTTCATTCCGCTCCATATATTTTTTGATACAGCGGTCATCGTTGGGGTGGCAGCGCTCGTTGCCTGGTATCGCGGCCGGCGGGAAAGCCTTTCGACGCTATGAAGATTGGAATCTTTGATTCGGGACTCGGCGGTCTGATCGTCACGCATAGCCTCATTCAAGCGCTCCCGGAGTATGACTATATCTATCTCGGCGATACGGCCCGCGTACCCTATGGCAATCGGGGAGTTGGTAGCAGGCGCGGGCCCAGTTTGGCTCGCGAGACTATCGGTTGTGG
>CAZCYG010000087.1:0-4163 GCA_964502795.1 uncultured Candidatus Saccharibacteria bacterium
TGCTCGCGTGAGCGAATATTGAGCGAATATTGAACATTGGACGCCACGTACTGAACAATCGAAATAAGAATAATCTGTACCACCGACATAATAACCAGCCCGTACACGAGGGCGCTCCCCCTTCTTTTTGCTACACGCTGGTCAATTATCATAGGATTCCAGGTTACGCAGATCAACAAATGACTCCACGTTGATATTGTTCGGTGCCCTAATCGGATCGATGTTCATCCGAATGAACACCCGGACAAGCCGGACATTCCCAATCGACGTCGGCGTCACGAGCGGATTATTCACCGTATCGCCAGGATAGTTCTCATTGTAATAGTAGAAAAGCGGTTGTGTCGCATCATTGACAATATACTCAGCGATTATCGATGTCGTTCCATCACCGGCCGCATAGGTTGGAGGTTGTGCTGCGGATGGCTCACGGATACCGCGCATGAGACGATCATTTACATCATCCAGCCAGTAATGCACTCGCTCAGTCACTCCGTCATTATCGATATCTAGGTAGACCTGGATATCAAAATCATCACCCGACTCGATCGGATAGTCTCCATTGTCGGCCTGCCGCACTTTTCTGAGGTTATTGATGATCTCCGTCGATGCTCGATTCACACGGATTGAGGTAACGCCCGTTTCAAGGATGAACTTATTACTCTTCCAACTACTCGAGAAAAGAAGCGAGAAACCGAGCATTCCCGCCGACAAGATGAAAATTGCCACTAGCATCTCGACTAGTGTCAGGCCCTTGAGGCGTTTCCGACGAGGAACAGTTGTTTTCAGAGACTTTGTCATGGACTCATGCTTACCGGGATCGACTCTAGTCCCGATGTGATGGTAACGGTACCGGTTTCCGTCGCGAATCCCGCTGCCGTCACCTCATAATCATATGTCTCAGGCAGCATTCCCGGCGCTTCATTTTCGGGAAAGTATGCCTGGCCGTACGTCCCAGTGGTGACCGTTTCGTCATACACGAGCGTTGCATTTGTCAGATGAACAGCTGCACCCGAAATCGGCATTGCATCAACCGAACTCGTAACCGCAAAGAGTGCGCCATTGACGACATTTTCCGCCAGCGTCATCTGGACAATCTGTGACGTATTCGGTGCTAGGTCGATACTATTTACTCCCGTACTTGATTCCGGCGTCAGTCCGATGAATGTCCAATCCGTTTCCCCGGCGTCTAGTGTCCAGGTATATCCGCCATAGCTCCGATTGGCATAGATCTGCTCACCGCCCGTATCCGTTGATGCGTCCTCGCCGAACTCGTAAACCGGAACCCCGGTACCCGGCTGACTGCCGAGCTGCCGGCCGCCATCGATCCGGTAATCGATATCCGGAACCGCATTACCGAACGGGTCAGTGGTCCGGAGCTCGAGCGTCGACGACTGGTCCATTACAAATGTCGCCTGGTTCACAACTCCATCAACGACCGAGGCGTGCACGTCTATCGGGACGAACGTGGTCGTCGGATAGGGCGCATAACTTGCGCTACCAAAGTAACCTGTCTTGGAAAACGTCACGTGATATCCCTGTGCGCTTGCCGGGGCCCCGACCAGAAACAGGTTGCCCGAGGTATCGGTTGTTGTCGTAACATCAACTGCCGGAATGACACTGCTGTTGGTGATATGAACGGTGACGCCAGAAAGCCCATTTCCTTGTGAATCGAGGATATTGATCGAGAGGATGCCGCCCCCGACAGACTGTTCGATACCGAGCGGAGCAAAAGTAGAAAACAGTGTCGCCCTCTCAGCATCAGTTTCAGCACCCCAGGCCACCTCTACACGAACCCGTTTGTAATCGTTCGGGACAAGATCGTTTGGGCTGCCGCCAAGCGTCCCATCATACGGATCATCCGCATATTGAACAAACGTATGCACCTGAAAGAGAGCGTTACTTACCTGAACCGTCTCATCCTCCAAAAGGTCACCGGTCGGGATACCGGAAACGGTACCGATAGCGTCGTAATCAAGACTCCGGATAATCTCCATTTTCTGATTAGCAAGCGCGATCGCCCCCAAGCGGTACTTAGATTGTTGAATGAGCGCCGTTCCGTAAGCGAAGGTCTGGAAGAATATAAGCGTAATCAAGGTAAAAAGAAAAAGCATGACCATCCCCTCGATGAGGGTAAAACCTCTGGATGCTCGCCACAATCGACGGGAGAGAAGCATCATAGTACTACTGTATGTTTTCCAACACGCTGTACATCGGCTGAAGCATCGCGACCGCAAAGAATCCGACCGAGCCACCAATGAGGAGCATCAGGATCGGCTCGATGATCGAAGACATGTTTTTCGTAATCTGTGAAACCTCTTCTTCATAAAACTCTGCCAGTCGTTGGAGAACGTTCTCTGTCTTTCCGGTCTCCTCGCCGACCTGGATAATCTGTGGCACGAGCACCGGGAAAAGCCGTGGGTGCTTGCCAATAATCTTGGAAAGTTCGGTACCCTTCTGGATTTCTTCGATTCCTTGAACGAGCGCTTCTTTGTAATACACGTTGCCAAGCGTGCGCGACACAATGGTGAGCGCTGTCACGACCGAAATACCGCTCTTGAGAAGGGAACTATAGATGCGCGCGAAACGGGCGCAATTCACTTTGACGACAATGCTGCCGATGATCGGCAGTCGGATGACCAGCCAGTGAAGAAAATGCCGACCGGCATCGGTCGTTGAAGCAATGCGAAACCCGATGATACCTCCGACAAATCCCAAGATGACGATAATCCAATGCGTGCGAACGAAATTTGATAGCCCAATAATAAACAGTGTCGTCGCGGGAAGCTCTACCTCCATATCAATGAAAGTCTGCGTGATTTTCGGTAGGATATAGGTCAGCATCAGGATACCGATACCAATCATGGCGATGACAATAACCGCCGGATACACCATGGCGCCACGGACCTTCGAGATAAGATCGTGCTCTTTCTCAAGCTGAAGCGCAAGGATTTCGAGTACTTCTTCGAGATTCCCCGACACCTCGCCAACTGAAACCATATTAACGAAAAGTTCGTTGAAAACAGCTGGGTACTTGGCCAAGCCTTCGGAAAGCTGCTTGCCCGCCTGGACATCGTCATGGACAGCGAGGAGGATCTTCTGAAACCGCTTGTTAGTGGTCTGGATGGAGAGATTGTAGATTGCTCGCGAGACCGTCAGTCCCGAAGATGTCATCACTGACAGGTTGCGAGTGAAGACCATTTTTTCTTTCAGTGGGACAGTCATGAAACGATCCAGGAATTTTACCTGGATGCCGCCAGCATCTTCTTCGATCATCTTGATAGACGTGACGAGAAAACCTTGGCCGCGAAGCTCCTGACCGACCTGATTCTCGTCTTTCCCAACTATCTCGCCACCCTTCGTCTCACCGGTCGAGATGTTCCTGGCTGTATACAAATACTTCGGCATAGCCGTTTTTTCCTGTGTTTTGTTTGTTCCAGTATAGCACGCAACCAACGAATTTACGCCGTGAATCTATGGAGCGCGAGCCGCTCCTTGAAACGATCGAAGACGACCGGACCCTTCGGATGTGGGAGGAAAATAAGCGCCTCGTCGTTGGCAACAATGAAGGCACCCGGGACGAGCGACTTCGGATTACGTTCGATTTTTTTCTTCTGCCAACGAGCGAGTAATTTCTCCGATCCCTTCCAAGAAAAGAGCCACTCCAGTGATGCCTGAATCCTCAGGACTACTGGCGACGCCTCGCGCAGCCAGAGATTCGGAATTTCAGTTGGCTGGTAGTTCGGTTTGATCCACGCGATCCAACGATTGACGAGCTCAAAACGCCGTTCGGTATCGCGACCAAGGAACGTATACATGAAGCGATATTCGCTGGCAGAAAAATAATCCTGCATGGCAATTTCTAGGCTTCCGTCCGTGACAAAATGATTCAGACAGGCACGATTCTCAATATGCCGTCCGTGCCGGCGCTTGCCAATAAGCTGAAGCACGAGCGAGAGCAACATCCGGCCACGCCAGATCGCCCCCCTGGAAAGCACGACTAATAGATCCCAGTCGCTGTCATGATCACCGCGCTTCATGGAAAGGCTGCCGGTAAGCGCGATCATCCGAATAAAAGGCACCCAGGCGATTCCTCGAATGAGCCGGGCAGCTCGTTTGATTTTTCCAACAGAATATTTCTCGCCCCGAATCCGCTCCGGAACGAG
>CAZCYG010000088.1:0-4133 GCA_964502795.1 uncultured Candidatus Saccharibacteria bacterium
CCCAGCTACTTATTCAGGCGGGCTATGTATACAAGATTATGGCGGGCGTCTATGCCTATACGCCACTGGGCCTGCGTGTTATCGAAAAGATCAAACAAATCGTTCGCGAAGAAATGAATGCAGTTGGTGGTCAAGAACTGATCATGACCAGTCTGCAGAATCCTGAAACATGGAAAGTAACGTCGCGTTGGAGTGATGACGTGGTGGATGTGTGGTTCAAATCAGAATTAAAAGATGGTAGTGATGTCGGGTTTGGGTGGTCGCACGAAGAACCTATCATGGAGATGATGCAGCACTACGTGCAGAGTTATCGTGACTTGCCAGTCAGTGTCTATCAGTTCCAGACAAAGTTACGCAACGAGCTGCGGGCAAAAAGCGGCATCATGCGCGGTCGTGAATTCGTGATGAAAGACATGTATTCGCTGCATGCGAGCGCTGAGGATCTGGACGAATATTATAATAAGGTCATTGATGCCTATAAACGAGCGTACGAACGTCTAGGATTAGGTGATGATACGTATGTGACGTTTGCCAGTGGTGGGGCATTTACCAAATTCAGCCACGAATTTCAGACGATTTGTGATGCAGGCGAAGATATTTTGTATCTCCATCGTGGCAAGAATATTGCGGTCAACGAAGAAGTATTGGATGATGCTGCCGCTGAACTGGGTATTGATAAAAGCGAACTAGAAAAAGTAAAAAGCGCTGAAGTAGGGAATATATTTAATTTTGGCACCGAAAAAGCCGAACAAATGGGGATCCATTTCACTGATAGCGAAGGTGTCCAAAAACCAATCTATTTGGCATCGTATGGTATCGGTATCACGCGGGTCATGGGCGTGATCGTCGAGAAATTTGCTGATGATAAAGGTATCGTATGGCCGGAAAGTGTCGCGCCGTATGCTGTCTATTTGGTACGAATCGGTGGCGACGAAGCTATCAAGCATGCTGACGAGCTGTACAACGAATTGACGACAAAGGGCATAGAAGTGCTTTATGATGATCGTGACGAGCGCCCGGGCGCCAAATTTGCTGATAGCGAATTAATGGGAATTCCACACCGCGTGACAGTAAGTGATCGGTTGATAGAGTCTGAAAAATACGAATATACGCTGCGATCAAGTGGTGAAACGACTGAATTGACACGCCAGGAGCTTCTTGCTAAACTACAGTAACTGAGGACGTAAGTGAGGGTGCTATTGCAGCACTTTTTATAATTAACAAGATCAATTGTGAATCGTAAGGGAAAACAATGAAAAAACAGTTTCAGATAACAGATGCTGGCAAAAAAGAGCTTGAAGTCGAGTTGACTGAGCTAAAAAGCCGTCGTGGTGCGATTGCTGACAAGATTGCGGATGCACGCGGATATGGTGATTTGAGCGAAAATGCCGAATATGATTCTGCGCGCGAAGAGCAGGGACTGGTTGAAAGTCGTATTGCTGAAATCGAAGATATTCTGCTCAATGCCGAAATTATCACTGCTAGCCGTAGTAGCAGTGTCAAATTAGGTAGTAAAGTTGAACTAAAGACCGGCAAAAAGATAGTGACCTATCATGTCGTTGGACCAGTCGAAGCCGACCCGCTGGCTGGCAAAATCAGCAACGAATCACCAATTGGCCTGGCGCTAATGGGCAAAAAGATAGGTGACGTCGCAACAATTACCACGCCAAAGGGTGATATTAAGTACGAAGTTGTAAAAGTCGGATAAGCTTTCGCCAAACAGAAACAACGTAATTCAAGATGAATCACATTGTTTCTGTTTATAACTCATATTCCGGTGCGATGCCCTGAGGAGTGTGGATGATGTCGTGCATAGATCTTACCTTTTCGACTGTTTCTTCGCTAAGGGTGGAGACTGCTTCATTTCTTGCAATATCGGTGAGTCGATGTATGCGTGCGTTTTTGATTATGACCTTGCTTGGTAGCATAACGAGAGGAATATTCAACCGCGTGCCGTCCGAGTCGGTCGGATGGTCGCCGCTAGCCTGTTCAAGTTCGATATCGGGGAATGGAAGCGGCTCTACAAGTCGCTCCTCGACTTCATCTGTCGAAAGATTTTTCTTTGCGTCAATATATGTTTCATAGGTTGGTGCTGCAGGATTCGCATCTATGTAGGCGACAGTCTGCATGGTTGTGTATTGATCGATCTTAGCACCAATAGCTGCAACTATCTTTTGTTTAACTTTAGGGTTCTGAATATGGTCGATTTCATCAAATGAGTCGAGTTTAGCTTTGGGGTCTATTTCTCTAGCTGCGTCACCGGCGATTTGGCTCTCGACACCCTTAACATAATTAGTTGCGAAATTTTTTACGCCTTGTTCAGCTTTTTCTATCGCTTCCAGAGCAATTGGGGCTTCTGGACTATCAACTTGGGTAATCGCAATTTTGATCGCTTCCAATGTTTTTGCGTCGCCGGTTACATCCCAGGCATGACCCAGCATCTCCACATCCTTTAAACTTGGAGGATGATGAATACCTGCATTATCTTCTATACGTGCCTGTATTCCCAATTCTTCACTGATTTCTTTTGGCAAAATTTGGGCAGCAAGGTCATGTGCGTCTTGCATAATATCTTCTACAAGTTGCTCGCGATCTATGCCCAGACTATCACTCATACTAAAACCACCGTCAGTATAGTAAATATCAAGCTTTTCCTTGAGCGCGGAATGTGTCGCGAATTCATCTATGAATTCAGAGGGCAGATCGACTAGCTCGGTTGCATAAGTATTCTCAGGATTGCGATATGTTTTAAGTGTTTGTGTCATAGTTTAATCCTTTTGTATTTTAAACCGCCGGTCATTTCTGTCCGGCGGGCTAGAGGAGCAATAGATGTGATATTTGTATGATTTTGTGTTGTTTTCGAATCTGTTTGTCTCATATTCGATACCATCTATGCTATATTAACTATTTATTGTATTTCGATAATAGCACTTCAAGCATTTTGAGACAACACTTTTATACCACTTATGAGTTATAAAATTGTGAAACAGCTTACACTTTTCCACTGCTACCCCTGTAACTGAAACAATGGTATACTGATACAAGTTATGGCAACACTCCAAGATTACAGAGACGAGCGACTTCGCAAATTGAAAGAATTAAAAGATTTGGGTATTGACCCGTATCCTGCTCGATCGCACCGGACTCATGCGGCAGACGACGTCGTGCAGCAGTTCGATCAATTAGAGGGACAGACGGTTACCGTGACGGGGCGCGTAGCGGGCTTACGCAAATTTGGCAAATTAGCATTTATCGTGCTGCGTGACCAGAGTGGTCAGGTGCAACTGTTCCTACATGCACCAGACGTTGCGCCCCTGGACGCATCACAGGGAGTTGTCGGTATGAGTGAACTACCGCTGCTTGATAGTGGTGACTTTGTCGAAGCAACAGGTCAGGTGATCAGGACAAAAACCGGCGAAATATCCGTCGGTGTCAATACGCTGCGGCTGCTTGCAAAAAGCTTGCGTCCACTACCGAACGAACTGACTGACAAAGAGCAGCGTTTGCGTCGCCGCTATGTTGATATGGCGGTCAATCAGGAAGTGCGTGAGCGATTCGTCCGACGATCGGCATTTTGGCAAGCGACACGTGATTTTTTGGTAGATAATGGGTTTGTTGAGATTAATATACCAGTGCTCGAGACAACTGCGGGGGGTGCGGATGCAACGCCGTTTGTCACCCATATGGACGCGCTGGATCAAGATTTTTATCTCCGTATTAGTCATGAATTGCCACTCAAACGCCTGTTAGTTGCGGGTTATGAAAAAGTATTTGACATCGGTCCACGATTTCGCAACGAAAACTACAGTGATGAACACCTGCCCGAACATGTGGCGATGGAATGGTACTGGGCATACGCCGACTGGGAAAAGGGCATGGATTTAACGGAACGAATGATTCGTTCGATTGTAGACAAGACCTGGGGCACGCGCCAGTTTACGCTCGCTGACGGCAAGCAGGTTGATTTTGGTCGGGACGACGAACATTTTCCGCGGATTAGTTTTGTCCAGGTGCTCAAAGACGAATACGACATCAATGTTTTTGAATCATCGATTGAAGATATCGCCGCCAAGCTAAAAGAGCAGGGCCTGGAGGTTGAACCCGTGGTCGGACTCGTTGCCGTTGGCCCAGTA
>CAZCYG010000089.1:0-3907 GCA_964502795.1 uncultured Candidatus Saccharibacteria bacterium
AACAAGATGTTGCGCAGACCAATCAGCGCACGAGTTGGCAACAAGTAGTCAAGTCGTGCGGTACCACTGGACGTTGTTTCCTGGCCGCGCATTTCAGCACGACGTGTGCCAAGCTCTTGGCTAACGGCACCGATAAATTCCGGTCCCACTTCAATCATCAATTCTTCAACTGGTTCTTTGATGACACCATCTTCTTCAATTGTCACTACTTGCGGACGACCAACTTCAAATTCATAACCCTCACGGCGCAGTGTTTCAATCAGTACGCTCAGGTGCAACTCACCGCGGCCAGATACTGTAAAGCCAATGCCGTTTTCGGCAACGCGCAGACTGACGTTCGTCTCGATTTCTTTTTTGAGCCTATCCCCGATCTGGCGAGATGTATTAAATTCTCCCTCACGGCCCTTCATTGGACTGGTGTTTGGCCCTAGGTACATGCTGATTGTTGGGGCTTCGATGTCGATAGTTGGCAACGCTTCGGGGTTTTCTTTGTCAGCGATCGTTTCACCGATGTGCGCGTCATTAATGCCTGTCAATGCGACAATATCACCCGCAATTGCCTGGTCGACTTCTTCGCGTGCCAAGCCGCGATAGCCAAATACTTTTTCGATCCGACCAGAGATTTGTTCGCCATCCCGCTTGATCAGTACGATTGTCTGACCGCGCTTGGCATAGCCACGAGTAACACGACCGATGGCATACTTGCCAACAAATGAGTCGTATTGCAGGCTGGTCACAAGCAGCTGCAAGGTACCGTCAGTATCAACTTGCGGCGCAGGGATGTCACTTATGATCGCATCAAAGATCGGGGTCAAATCAGCATGTTCACTTGGATTTTCGGGTACCGATGTCCACGCTTTGCCTTCGCGGCCAATTGCATAGTACACAGGGTAATGCAGCTGACTGTCGTCGGTTGCAAGTTCGAGGAATAGATCGGCAAGTTCGTCTTCGACTTCTGGGATGCGACGCGCAGGTTTGTCGATCTTATTGATCACAACGACAGGCTTTAGTCCCAGTTCAAGTGCTTTTGAGAGCACAAATTTTGTCTGTGGCATGGGGCCTTCTTGTGCATCGACGATCAGCAGCACGCCATCTGCCATGTTGAGTGTGCGCTCTACTTCACCGCTGAAATCAGCGTGACCCGGCGTATCGATAATGTTAATTTTGTAATCACCGTGATAGATCGATGTTTGTTTGGCGGTAATGGTGATACCACGCTCGTGCTCCTGATCGCCACTGTCCATAATCAGCGATTGGCTCATTTCTGCCTGATTTTCACGAAACGTATTGGACTGTTTTAGTAGGCCATCAACCAACGTCGTTTTGCCATGGTCGACATGGGCAATAATCGCAATGTTTCTGATAAATTTAGGTTCTTTCATAATCTTCTCATTAAAATATGCCCGTACCGGGCTCCTTGACAAGCATTATAACAGATGTAGCATAATCCTGCAATGTCGTGTATAATCACTCGAGTATTACTACATGTTTTGCGCGCGTGCTGGAATCTGGTAGACAGGCTACGTTGAGGTCGTAGTGTTCGCAAGGACGTGGAGGTTCAAGTCCTCTCGCGCGCACCAGAATTGACAACATGCTGATTCATCAGCGTAGCAAAAGGCTCCTTCCATCTGTAAGAAGGGGCTTTTTTGTATCCCATTTCTACGTTCAAGAGCAATAATCGCGCAATCGCATCTTTTTCAACAGGATCGCCAGCCCTCATCTTGTCAGCGGCCACATTTGCAATGTTCAAGAACTCATCTACTGTTAGCTCGAATTCGCTGGCAAGTTCCAGTTTACGGTCGATTTTAGTGATCTTAGATTTAAGATCAAGTATTTGGCTTAGCTTATCTTTAATATCGTTAATAATAATTTGCCGCGAGCTGGGAGGAGTATCCTTAGGCAGCTGTGTAAGCCCCAGCGACTGCTCCTTATGTTGCTTCTCGATGTGCTTCAGTGCTCCGGCTTGCCTATCTCGTTCACTTAGCAATTCTATCCTTTTTTCCTCACCAAACTCGGCAAAATACTCTTTAGCTTTGCTATAGTCTTTTTCTGTGAACTTCATCATCTCTAGCTTCTCTGTTAAATCGTCGAGTAGTACGTGAGCACGGATACTTTTGCCGTATGCATCACAGGCTTTATTGTCGCATCGTACGTATAGCTTCTTTTGATTAACGCGACCGCTCGCTCCGACAACCATGTACTTAACGGTGTTATTGCATACACTGCAGATAATGAACTGCCTGAATGGTGAAAATGGTGCCGACGGTTTCGTTTTCTTCGTAGAGCGAGCTCTCGTGACGCCTATGGCCTGGATAGCGTTATAAACGTCCTCAGTTATCATCGGCTCGAAGCGACCGTTATAGGCCTCTCTTAAATCGGTCTGTGTGCCATTTTGCTTGCTGCGTAGCATGCCGTAGTAGAAAGTGTCGCTAAATAGCTTCGATGCGGTCTGCTTAGTGATCTCAATTGTTCGTGAGCGTTTACCCTTGCGTGGGTCGCCCTTAGTCTTTCGCGCGACACCCTCGTGCAGCCACATGTTAATTACATCCGCTTGATTAGCAGAACCTTCGGCGAGCATTAAAAATCCACGCTGGATTATTTCGAAGAATTCATTCGGTTTATATTGGCCCGACGCTTCATCGATATCATAGCCCCACTTGTGAGAGCCATTCGCTTTTCCTTCCTGAAAGTTGCCGTGCATACCGCGCTTGACGTTTTCACTGAGCTTTTCTGAGTATTCTTTAGCCATTGCAAACATGATATTAAGCATCAGCTTACCGCTAGCGTTATTTCTGAATTCGGTTGTAGGGAATTTAAGATCAATAATCTTGCCAGTATCCAGCATGTCGACGAGCTTGCCGCTATCGAACGTATTACGACTGAGTCGGTCGGGGTGATATGACAAGATTCCGTCATATTTGCCGCTCTCAATGTCTTCAATCATTTGGTAGAACTTGTGTCGCTGACCACCTGAATACTGAGAGATTTTAGCCGACTTATCTTCTTTGACGACCTTGACTACGTTCAGACCTAGCCGCGCTGCCATCTCCTGACAGAGTCTTACCTGATCATCTAGGGATCGGAACTGTTCTCCGTGTTCGTCTGAGGTAGACTTACGGGCATAGAGAATGTACCTATATGACCGTATTCGTTTTAACTCCTCAGTATCCATTTTCTACATTTTACAACAGATACGAACAGTGCCCTAGTATTCAATTTTGGAGCCATCGGGGCCAATCATATACTTACTGTTGATTGCTAGTTTCTCTGGTGTTATTTCTATTTTCTGTAGTGTCTTCACAAGTTCGACAAGATTTTCAGATGGATGTGTAGGCTTCGCTTTAAAATCACCAACAACTCGGCGCAGCATTGAATTGCGTCGAGATTGTTTTTTGATGATTTGTGCTTTCGGCATACCTACATTGTGTAGGAAACATAGACAAAATTTTTGAATTAGGAGTGACAGAGGTGGGGCTAGCGCCAGCCAGCATCTTCATCGATAATCTCGAAGTCTTTCAGTCCTGATAGGTATTCGTTCATCGCATCGACATTGAGTCCAAGACGGTTTATGTCGGCCTGCGTAACAACAGTGTTGATTCTCAGGACCTTACTGCCACCAAAAGAATGAAAGAAGAAATCCCTGAAGTCATCAGGCATTCCTTTTTTCTTTAGATTGTTAGATACATCCGACAAGTCCTTCTTTATCATTGGGTCGGTAATGACAAAGTATCGTTCCTGGTCGTATTCGAAATAGGCTTCTTGTTGTTTTAGTTCATTGTTGTTGAGTACCTTATTGAATGCCATATGAGCAGCGCTGCCTTTGTAGGCTTGCTGAATGATTTTCCGTATAGGTCTCACATCTCTCATTGGCTGAGTGTAGTCATAATATGAGATGACGATCAAGCTC
>CAZCYG010000090.1:0-3906 GCA_964502795.1 uncultured Candidatus Saccharibacteria bacterium
AGCGGGTGGCGGAGAGCCTGCCGGTACTTTGGCAGCTGATATAGTGACTCAATATGGGACATTTCAAAATTTTGTCGATGAATTTTCAGCAAAGGCAATGTCGGTATTTGGCAGTGGATGGGTGTGGTTGCAGCCAGATATGACGATTATAATTACGCCTAACCAGGATTCTCCAATAAATCAGGGTCTCGATGCACCACTACTTGGTCTCGATGTCTGGGAGCATGCGTATTATCTGGATTACAAAAACAAACGCGATGATTATATTAAAGCCTGGTGGAATGTAGTGAATTGGGATTTTGTTCAGCAGCGGGCGTCTGATCATCGCTCATAGAACCTTTGCTGTCTGTGATTGAGTGTTCCAGCTTTGCTTTTTCGTACATATCAAGTGGCTCTTCGTCATCAATGACAACAGAATTTGATCGTGCTGGTTGTTCATCCTTGACTTCTATGCTGTCCATTAATGTATTTTGAATAGACGTATCTGTTTCATTCTGCTGCCATGAGTAGCCGTCATCAATGACAACAGTCGGGCCGGAACTGATTCGACCAGCAGTATCATCACCGGAATCAAACTGCCTGCGGCGATAGGCCATGAATGCGACAAAACCGACGCCAAGTAGAAGTGATCCCCCAGCAAGTACCCCGATGAATGTCAGGACTGAAAAATTTGATCCAGGACCCTGTTCCAGGGGTGAGCTTGTCAGATTATAAGAAAACGCCTGGGACGCTGGTGCTGTTCCGTCGCTTGGCACGGTCTTTTTCTCGACAGTTACGTTAATGGTAAGGGTTGCTGTATCTGTTGTAATTGTTCCACTGTAGTTTCCGGCTGCAAGACCTAAGGACAACTTGCCGTTCGCTTCAGTTGTATAGCTGCGACTTCCCAGTTTTACCTGTGCTGCTTTTGCAGGCGAGTCATTTTCGGTGATGGTCATGATAATAGGAAATCCACGCGTCAAAATGGTACCACTGTATGTACCATCTTTGTTATCCGCACCTTTCGCGGTGATGGTAAAGTAGTATCTATTTCCAGGAGTAAGTTCGGGTATAGTCGCTGTAAACGATCCATCGGCTTTTTTTGTTACGGATGCCTGCTTATCGAGCTGGGATGCGCTGTTGCCATAATTTATGGAGGTTGTAGCATTTGCGGTATTTACCTTCCAGGCTACCGTACTTGATTGATAAAGCGAGTCAACGGTTACGCTGTCAATAAGACCTGATGGATCCGGTGTCGGTTGCGGCTCGACTGTTGATTCATCCGCACTTGGGGTCACGGTTGGCTCAGTGTTTATGACAACTGGTGCTGGGGTCGGCGCTCTGGGCACAGAAGGTGATGTACTTGGTTGGGTTGGGTTCGGATTGATAATGGTATAGACGCCACTTTTGAATAACGTTGTTGCTCCATTGACGGTACTGTCATTGGCAAATCCTACCGTTGCTGTTCCAGCACCAATTGCCTGGAATGTCACTGAAAAAATATGTGCTGATCCCGTTGTAGCGGGATTGTGGGATCCTTTAAAGGTAATAATGCCCGACGATTGAGTAATTATGGGTGTTCCGTAGCCGCTCCCCGTAGTTGATATTCCGCCACTCGTAACACGAAGTAGATTGCCAGGATACGTTATGCTGCCGTCGACACATCCATTTAATGACTGCATGCTGTTACCCTTAATGCAGTCATTAGATTGTGTGTTCGCACTGTAGCTCTTTATGCTGACGGTAAATGTCGTACCGATGTTCATTTGTGATGAAGCGGGCGTTATGAACAACTGATTTGTGTCAGCTGCAGATACTGACGGTGCTAACCAAAATGATATTGACAGACACACGACAAGTATCACAGAGACAACTCGTTCATACCGCTTTGCAATCGAATGTATCATGTTTTTGGTACCGTTATTACAGGTGGAATCGGCGGCGGCAAAGGAAGGTCTGCAGGACTGCTTTGCTGGGTATGAGGTTGTGTTGTCGCTACGTGGTGATGGATAATGTCGAGTTCACCCGTCGTCTCGTCATAAACAGCACTTGGCCCGTTTGACTCATACAGCTCGTTCTCGGCTGATTCCACAATGCTCATTTCAGCCGAAAGTAATTCATCCGGAGCGATCTGGTTTTGTGGTGGAGGAGCGGTGGCGACGGTATCGGCGGGTGGCTGTGTATTGGGTTGCAAATTGGTGGAATTATCACCGCTTGGCGCTTGACTTAACGACGGTGCGATACCTTCTTGTAGTACAGGCATAACTTGAGGAAGGGCAGGCGTTTCTTCAACTGGTGCCGAGGTATTTGACAGAGTGGTCGTCATATCAAGATTTGGTTCGGGAGTATTTGATCTGGTATCTGAAAAGGTTGGACCATAACTTGCTACCAAGAGATCCGGATCAGTATCCGGCTCAAGATTATTCTGTGCAAAGCGTCGTTTATAAACAATAAAGCCAATGACTCCGCCTATAATGGCAAGCAGCAGCACTATACCTCCAACGAATAACATTATTAACGATCCGTTCGCAGCGGAAGACTCGTTTGCGAGCGAACTATTAAGTACAAATGATTGCAACTCGGGGTTTCCACCGATGGGGATGGTCTTTTTTTGAACAACAAATTTTATCGATGCAGCAGCTACTGAATCATTTGCAAGGATGAATGCTTCTTGCTCACCGTCTCCAAGTTCTGTGGTAATAATCGCATTCTTATTTGCGGTAAAGGTTCGTTCGCCGATTTTCACTTTTGCGTTCGGGATAAGCAAACTATTTTGCTGGATCGTTAACTGCACAGGATATCCACGAGTCACAAAACTACCGATATAGCTTGTTCCTTGCAAACTATCAGCAGTTGCAGCTTTGATAGAAAAGTAATACATCGTGCCAGACTTCAAATCCTTAAATGTTGTCTCATAGCTTCCGTCGTCTTGTTTAACGACAGCAGCTTCTGATTTCATCGCGCCCTTGGATGTTCCATAGGCTACTTTCGGGGACACGTCAGGCTTATTGACCGTCCAGGATATACTGTTTTCCTGGCGTGTAGTAGTCGTTTTGACGTTTTCTATTTTGATTCCGCCGTCACTGTCAGTGGTTGGTGCGGGCGTCTCTTCCGGATCAATCACGATACTGGGTGTTGGTGATGGTGTTGGGTTGGTTGAGACCGGTGTTGGCTTGGGGGTTGTTGTTGGTTTTGGCGTCGTTGGACTGGGTGTTGGTGTTGGTGATGGTGACGGTGTTGGGGTAGGTGGAGGGGCTGGACTGCTTATGGTATACACTGCACCTGTTGTCGTGGCAGGACCACTATTATACGTTGCACTGCCAAAATTGACTGGTGCTGTGCCACCGGCAAGTGATCGAAATGTAATGATAAACATATGGATAGGTTGATCATTCGCGCTGACAAACCAGTTTCCCTGGTTAAAAGTAATGGTGCCAGCCCCATTGTCGGTAACGTTATTTGCTGCATAAAACGTTGAATTATTTTTATTGATTGATTCAACTTTGAGAAGGTTCTTTGGATAGGTGATCGTGCCACTTAAATTCACCGTGCTAAATAGTGACCACCCTACGGCACCGTCGACACTAACAGTGAATGTTTGACCGGGTTGGCTCGTGCCACTTGCCGGTCCAAGTTTCATGCTATTCGTATATGTTGCCGCAAAAACAGGGCTAAAAGTAGTCGAAAGTACGACTGCAAATATCAGGGTAGCGATAAATAACCGATGTTTTGCCAAGTGCTTCATTGTGACTGTTTGTTTTGTTTTTATGGTTACTTTTCCAGCTTATCATGCTAACGGATATAAGGCAATGTTAATACCCCTGTTTTTTGAGTACGAAAAAAGTCCACCGAAAGGTGAACTATTTTCGTGGCGGGCCCGACCGGATTCGAACCGGCGATCTCCTCCGTGACAGGGAGGCGTGATAGGCC
>CAZCYG010000091.1:0-3759 GCA_964502795.1 uncultured Candidatus Saccharibacteria bacterium
TTGGCAAGCAAAAAGATTACGATATCACCGTACTCGTATCTGGTGGTGGTAAAGCTGGCCAGGTCGACGCAATCAAACTGGCAATCGCCAAAGCGATCACCGTTGATGCCGCCGATCTGCGCGGTACACTGAAAAAAGCCGAGCTCCTTAAACGTGATTCTCGCGAAAAAGAACGCAAAAAATACGGTCTGCGCAGTGCTCGCAAACGCGAACAGTACTCAAAGCGTTAATATACTGCAACAAAAACAGCTCGAAAGAGCTGTTTTCGTATGTTAAAATTCGGTATGTGATAGTATTAAAAAAATTGAGAAAATTAGATGTTGTAATTCTGGCATGGTTTTTACTTCCTTCGGCGCTCATATTAATAGCAAATATCTATACCACTTTTTCTAACGAAAAAACAATACATATGTCCCCAGACGTATTACCGTCTCAAATCGTTTTACTCGAAACATATCTTCTACTAGGCTGGTTGTTATCTACGGCTACATTCATAAAAGCTGTCATCGCACTCATAAGGAACGACAGAGAATTTGGTGTCACACGTTTAATTATTAGCTTTGTGTGCGGATGTATCTTCATTTGGACGGCAGTATCACTTTTCTTTGGAGTTTTTATTGTGTTAGCCCTTGGAGGACCAAGTGGCTGTGGCGACTTTGGTTGTCATTAGAGACCCAGAGATATAGCAGTTATTCTTAATACTATCATGAATATATATGTTTGACACAGTTATACATCGCTGGCTACGAATACCGTACACACTTCATGTACGGTATATCCGACAACCTCGTGGCGCAAAACAAACCTTCCTGTTTATTCACGGCATCGGTGCATCGGGCGACCATTGGCGACCCGTCATAGACAAATTACCTAGTGACATTCGGATCGTAACGATTGATCTGTTGGGATTTGGTGATTCGCCCGCACCCAAATGGGCTGTATATAACGCCAAAACGCAGGTGCGATCCGTCCTTTCGACAATCATCAAACTACGTATCAGAACACCTCTTGTTATCGTGGGGCATTCGCTAGGCGCATTAGTAGCAATCGAAATAGCAAAGAGGTATCCGCTACTGGTCAAAAAGCTCATACTGTGCAGTCCGCCGCTATATAATGACCAAACTCGTCCGCTTGTCAGCGAAAAGGCGCTACGTAGGCTGTATACCACTATCAAAGATCATCCCGAGCAGTTTCTTCATCTATCCGAACTGGGGTTCAAATACAAACTACTTCGTGGTGAGCAGTACCTCAACGGTACGAATGTTGATTCGTACGTCGCCGCGCTTGAAGCATCCATTATCAACCAGACATCTCTGGCGGATTCATACAAACTCAAGATACCGACGCTTATACTAAAGGGTAGCTTTGACCCATTGGTGGTATCTAAAAACTTCACCCAACTCGCACGCGTGAACAAAAACGTTACTGTCCGCACAGTGTTATCCGGACATGATATAAAAGGTAGAATGATCGGCGCGGTCGTAAAAGCCGTCAAAGAATCGGTTGATTAACTTATACTTTATTTTATAGCAAGCATACAGTATAGTAATACCATAATGACACATAGTAACGTATATCGTTTTTGGTTTACCAACAGACATTCTGGCGGTTTGCTTCGTGTTTTGTAGACACTAAAAGACATCAAGAAGACCGCCAAAATGGCGGTTTTTAAGTAAGAAAGCAAAGGAGAACACAATGTCACCAAAAAATGAATCAATTCCATCAATTATCAACCCGGAGGTACCCGACACAATCGAGGGAAAACGCCTACTGCTTGGGCAGTGCATGGCAATCATCGCAGCAGGCGGTATTGTCGAGGGCGTCTTACCTCTGCACGTCACTCAAGATGGCGCAGTATTACTAGGCAGAGCTGTTCGAGCCACTGAGATATCGCGATCTGCGCTATAATAGGTCTAGAATGACAAAACCAGTAATTTTGACTGGCCTTCGCGCCAATAACAATCTGACCATTGGCAACTATTTTGGTGCCATGTTACCCATGATCGAAATGGCAACCAACCATGCGGATGAATATCAAATTAATCTGTTTATCCCTGATTTGCATAGTTTCACCACCCCAATTGATCACGATCAATTACCGGCCCAAATTATGCATAACGCCAGACTATATGCAGCCGCAGGATTGCCGCTGGATAGCGACGATATTTTGCTTTACCGCCAAAGCTACGTCCCCGCACATAGCGAACTAACATGGATCCTTGATTGCTTTACTGGAGTAGGCGAGATGGGCCGCATGATCGAATACAAAGACAAATCAGCCAAAATCGGCGACGACCGTGTCAGTGTTGGATTGTTTAATTATCCGGTGCTGATGGCGGCCGACATCTTGCTGTATGGAGCCGAATACGTTCCAATCGGCGAGGATCAACGCCAGCATCTGGAATTTGCCCGTGATATTGCCGAGCGTATCAATGCGCGATTTGGCGCAGTTTTGACCGTCCCGCACCCTCTGGACAAACAGGTAGAATTTTTCAGCAAAGGTCAGGCGCTGCGCATTAAAGACCTGCAAGATCCGACCAAAAAAATGAGCAAATCAGATGACACCGGAAAAGGCGTACTATTCCTGACTGATACACCTGACGATGCCGCGCAAAAAATCATGTCAGCTGCTACAGACAGCCGAGCTAGCATCAATTACGATCCTATCGAACAGCCTGGCATTAGTAATCTGTTGCAGATTTTGGCACTCCTGCGTAAACAACCGATTGATACAGTCGAGTCTGAATTCAAAGGCAACGAGCGATACGGTGATTTTAAACGCGTGGCTGCCGACGAAGTAGTGGCTTTTTTGACTGATTTCCAATCAAAGCTTGCAGCTGTTGACGACACACGATTAACCGCTGCGTTTGAACGGAGCGAACGTCGCGCCAACGAACAAGCCAACGCCACGCTCTACCGAGTCCAGCAAGCTGTCGGCCTGCGTCCAAAGGCCAACTAATGCGCCTGGATGCTTATTTAGCAGAATATTGGCCGGAATATTCTCGTTCCGTCTGGCAAAAATATATCGCTGCGGGCTACGTACTCGTCAACGGCGAAATAGAGACGACAGCCAAAAGATTACTTGGCGAGGATGATCATGTCACGACTGCCGTTCCGGACAAACCCACACACGCCGACCAGACATTACCTGTTATCTATCAGGATGACAACGTCATTGTTATCAATAAACCAGTTGGCGTACTGACGCACAGCAAAGGCGTGCTGAACGATGAGTTTACCGTGGCGGATTTTTTCAAACGATTTAGCTCATACCACACAGATACCAATCGCCCCGGTATCATCCACAGGCTTGACCGTGACACGAGCGGCGTCCTCGTTGGCGCATTGAACGACAGTACCGCATCGTTGTTGCAGCGACAGTTCAGTGATCGCAAGGCTCACAAAACATACATGGCCGTCGTCGAAGGGACGCCCAAAGAACACGAAGCACTGATTGATCTGCCTATCGGTCGCAATCCCAAATCACCCAGCACATTCCGCGTTGATCCGGGCGGCAAATCGGCACAAACACGCTACAAAGTCGTTGCAAGTAACGACAAGTATAGTTTGGTTGAACTCCGTCCTGTCACCGGCCGTACGCATCAGCTGCGGGTGCATATGGCATACCTGGGCACCCCTATTCATGGAGATCGAATTTATGGCAGTCCAGCAGATAGACTCTATTTACATGCAGCATGTCTAGAAATAACCATCCCAGAAGGCAAGAGACAGACATTCAGCGCACCTGTTCCTGATGAA
>CAZCYG010000092.1:0-3734 GCA_964502795.1 uncultured Candidatus Saccharibacteria bacterium
TAGACGAATCGACTCGGTACCCGTAGGACGATATACCTGATTTGGACTGCGGTCGCCCAGCACGGGTTCCCACCCTTCGGCGATAATTGCCTGATAGCCACGCGATTCCGCCCATTGAGCCAGATCATCATTGTATGCCAGTTCGGTGTTGCGAAATGCCGTTGGTGTTACGCCAAATACTTGTTTGATCCGTTGTCGATGCAAATCCACCTGCGCGTCAAATTCATAGCGACTGTAAAAGAAAGCCAGGCTATGATTATACGTTTCTGACAGTATCTCGACACGACCGGTTGCGACCAATCGCTTGAATGATTCCAGCACATCTGGTGCCCAGCTCTCAGCCTGATCAATAAATATGCCGCTGATGCTCAACGACACTTTAAAGTCAGGATGCCTGTCAAGTAGTGTCTGTAGCAGCGCCGTCATTGGACGATATGATTTGTCTGCAACTCTATGAAAGATTTTTTCGTTATTCAGATCGCTATCGTCATACTGGTCAAAATAGTCGTGCCTGCTACCAATATCAAAAACAGAGTAGGGCCGTACACGATACGGCTGATGAACATGCAAATAAAATGTTATGCCCTTCGTCATACTGCTACTCCCTGCTGTAGCCGATTATAAATCACAACGCATTTATCTGCGACGTCTAGCCATGACAATCGTGCATATTCGTTTTTGACGTTTTGCTTCAGGCTGGCACTCAAACTTGGGGACAGTGCGATTCCTACCATCTGATCGGCAAGGGTATCCGTATCCCAAAAATCATAGCGAAATATGCTGTTTAGCACTTCGCCGACACCAGATTGCTTGCTGATGATCAACGCGCTGCCATGATGGGCTGCTTCGAGAGCGGTCAAGCCAAAAGGCTCGCTGACCGAACTCATGACAAATATGTCAGCCACCGAATAGATATCGCGCCACTGTTTGCCGCGAACAAAGCCCGTGAAATAGACTTTATCTGCGATCCCCAAATCTGCCGCCAGTTGAATCAGCTCGTCCCGCTGTTCGCCGTCACCCGCTAGAATGAACACAAACCGGTCATATTTTTCGGTTGCGCGTGCAGCCGCTCGCAAAAAGTGCGTCAGACCCTTTTGGACGGTGAATCGCGTCAATAGCGCAACAATCGTATAGCCTTCATATTTTAATGCTTCAAAGTAGCGATATTGCCGGTCGTCGTAAACATACTTACCGAAACTGTCGATATCTATGGCATTATGAACAACCTCAACCATATCCGCCGGAATGCCGTATTGCTGTACAATGATGTTTTTTGTCAGATTACTGACCGCGATGATCCGATCCGCCAGCAGCAATGATTCTTGCTCGATTTCATGTACCAACGGATTGCCATAGTGCTCTCCCGATCGGTCAAACTCGGTCGCGTGCACATGGACAACCAATGGGGCTCCGGTGATTTGTTTTGCCCGTACACCCGCTTCCATCGTCAGCCAGTCATGCGCATGGATCACGTCGGGCTGTATCTTGGTCATCAAGTCTTCAACGTAGGCAATGTACTGTTCTTGTACCACTCGCATATCTGTCAGGTTGCCCGCACTATCATAGGCACCGATGGGACCCTGGTCACCTTTTTTGGGCACAATAGGAGTCGCGCCGTGTATCCGCATGAAATCCATACCCGGATGGTCAGCAGAATAGGGCAGCACAAAATCAATCGACGCTCCCTTTATCGCAAGGGCTTTTGACATATGGTAGCATGCGACACCTAATCCACCACTGTTATGCGGAGGTAGCTCCCACCCTAACATCACTATGTTCATACCCGCTTTACGGACGGCCTATGACCCCCCGAACGCTCCTTTTGTTTTTTATGTGTAATCTCACCGACCATTATAGTAATGTGCTAGTGTTTTGACAAGAGTTTTTAACCATAAAAGTAATCTTGCAAATTGAGTATTTATTGCATTTTATTAATTTTTGTGTTATAATGTAATTATGAGTGAATTTCAATTCGAAACATTCACATTGCCTCGCTCCGACGAAATTACTTCTGAAGAGGAACTAACAGAGGAAGAAAGAGCAGTCTTGAACCTGGTTAAACAGATACGAATGCTCCCCCAGGACACTGAGCCCTCAACCATTGAAGCCCTTGCTGATTTTGACGATCATATATGCCTTGTAGCACGTGACGACGAAGGAGCTATATGTGCCGCCGCCAACCTCCATCCCAAACCTGCCGACGATCATATGTGGGTAGCACAGCTTGCTGTCGATCCTGATTACCGTGGTCAGGGCATTAGTCATGAGTTTGTCGAACATATCGTTGGCATGACGCGGCAGGCTGGATTGTCTCAGATCAAATCTCGTGCGGCATCGACCGCTATTCGTGCTCACTACCGCTGGAACTTCCACGAAGAAGATGAGCAGCAGGATCCCGAAACTCCGGTGATGTATCGATACGTCTAGTCGGTATGGTACAATAATCTATCGTAAAGGGGCATAGTACAGCGGTTAGTATAGCGGTCTCCAAAACCGCCGACCTAGGTTCGATTCCTAGTGCCCCTGCCAAAAAAGTAAGATCAGTATTTGCTGGTCTTACTTTTTTGATGGCGACACCAGGATCGGACCCATCAACAAAGTTGATTGGTTCGACTATTGTCATAATCTCTGATTTGACGATAGTTAGTTGATGGTAGAACTAGCATAGTTATACCATCTTGCGTTGGACTAGCGCCCCTCCGACGGAATATGCCAAACCTAGTTCCGACAACAAGGAGCGACAAAACAAAGCACGAAGTATTTTGTTTTGTGCGACGCAGATGCACAGAGTAGTCCTAGTGCCCCTGCCAAGCAGGAACAATCTCGATTTCGAGGTCTTTTTACTTTTGCGTTTCCATAATTTATCGTGCTATTATTTGAAAATAAAATGTCTGTATCAGTACGTATACGCACCATTACCTTCATTGCACTGCTAGCTACGCTGGCAATAACACTGATCAGTGGCTACATAACCCATATCCATGATTATCATGTAGATCCGAGCGAACCCATTGCTGACCGCGTGAATTACGTTGAATACGGGGGCTGGCCGCTACCTTATCGCACATATATGGATGGTGGCTTGAGAGGGGGCGATATGTCAACCTCTAGCTACTCTTTCGCCATAGACTATATTTTCATATTCGTATTTGTGTTTTACATATTATTACTAACACTCAAAAAAGACGCCGTAAGATTGAAGGTGTGGCTTCTCATACCTGTATCCCTTGCCATTATGTTTGGATTTTTCGTATTTTTGGTTCTATAGCCAAACAGACTAGTATAATTGGGCTTGACACTACTCTTTACGGAGACGCTTCATAGACAGTATTCAATAACAAATTTGACCTGCGCGCGACATCAAACTTGCGTATTACTCTACCAAATGCTGCAAGCAGCTCTTGGGTTCTGCCGTCATGAGCTTGGCCTAGGAAAGGTGCTTCTTACGTGTGATAAAGATAATCCCGGATCAGCAAAAGTCATACTAGCAAACGGCGGTGTCTTTGAAAATGAATTTGTGACAAATGAAGGTGTTGTAACTCAACGTTACTGGATTGCATTGCCATAAATATAGCGGCTTGCTCTTTGCTTTTGCTGTATAGTCGATTTTTCTCCGGTATATGACTCTTTTTTATAAGCTGTTTAACAGTTCATGCTTGAAATAGCCATATGATTATTCAATAATGAATGGAAGTAACTCAGGAGGTTGCATGGCAAATGAAAAAATAGGCATC
>CAZCYG010000093.1:0-3720 GCA_964502795.1 uncultured Candidatus Saccharibacteria bacterium
ATGTGCAATCTCGTGCCACAATGTCCGTTTGATCTGCTCGAACAATTCTTCCTGACTACGAACGACTCGCAAAATGGAGTGTTTGAACAACGTGATTTTGTCTGGCAACACAAACGTATACCCGGCCCCTCTCTGTGGTAACGGAATGCCCTCGTATAGTCCCAACAAAATGGTGTTTTCACGTAGTTTCATTTTGTGTTTCTGCTCAGCAGAAGGTTCGTCCGCCATAACAATCGCCACATTATCCAAACCCTTGATATACTCCTGCGGCAGCTCGTCCATTGCACGAGTTATCAACGCGTCAAATTCCTGATCTGTCAGTTCGTTCATATTCTATCTATTTACTATACTATATATAGTACTAATCTTTGCTGAAATTGGACCAGCTAGGGTCTTTTTCGATATCTTTGACGATTCTATTCCAATGGTTGCTCAATTCGTCACTAGGTACATCATCAAGGGTGAAAAACGCATCGGCTTCTTTTTGTTCGGCAGCAATTTCATCGCCCAACCCATTCGCAAGCGGATCTGGCGCTTTAAACTTGATACTGTGTCGTCGTGAAAATATACTCATATGTGTGTTTGTTAATGTATAGAAACATATTAGCATAAGTTTTATAAATTGTCAATTATAGTATGGAGATTATATGCTCGGTTTTAATCATACCCTCACAGGATCAATCGTTGCTCTTATTACGCCAGCTCCACTCGTGCCTGTTATCGCATTTGTATCGCACTTTTTGCTCGATCTAACCCCTCATTTTGGTCGTAGTGATCGAGTCTATCCGTATACTCGATCATTTAAGATATGGCTGGTATGCGATGCGTTGCTGTGTATCGCAGGATTGTTATTTTCCATCAGCTTATTCCCTGACCGATGGATCATTATCTGTATTGGTGCATTTTTCGGTACGCTGCCAGATTTCCTGTGGCTCCTCCATCACAAATGGCAACCATGGTTTGACAAGTTTCTTGACTGGGCCGACTGGATTCAATGGGGCGAACGACCATACGGTTGGATATTCGATGTGTTTTACGGATTTTTGTTTAGCTTCATATTACTCGCTCTTGCCGGAAAGGTTTAGGGCTTTGATACATAGGGATTGTCCTTGATATAAAATCGCCAAGGAATATCAATAGCACGCGTTATACCAACACGTGTCGTCTGCACGATAGCCGTAGCTGGGAGTGGTGGTCGTGGTATGAGTCGTATATCACCTGACCGTAGATCATGGCCGCTCAGAGTTATATCAATACCAAGCGCCTGACATAGTTTTGCGGGGCCATTTGTTGTCTCGATACCAGTTTTGCCACGTCTTTTTTCTATAATATCGATCCCCTCAAGTGGTTCAACCGCGCGAATCAATACACCCGCCCCATGGCCCTTTTGTCCTGTGACAATATTGGCACAATAGTGCATACCATAGGTGAAATATACGTAGAGATGGCCCCACTCACCAAACATGACTTTTGTCCGCGTGGTTTCGCCACGGTAGCTATGGCTCGCGGCATCGGTCTGGTCATAGCTTTCAGTTTCAACGATCTTTACGCGAATTGTCTGACTGTCGATAGTCCGTAGCAACTCACAGCCAAGTAGTAATGGCGCAACCTCTTCAGCCGGGCCACTGAGAAAGTCCAACTATGCCTTCTCCAGCGAAAGTTTCAGTTCGGCACCTTCGACAGTCACAACCATCTCATACGAATATTGTTCCTCTGTCGTAGTATTTGCCAAAGTTTCTGCAGCTATGGTCTCGCCGTGCTCGGCGATCGCTTTTTGTAGTTCTTTGTCACTCGTTATCAGACTGAGTTTTATGCGATCGTCAACATTTAGCCCTGCGTCTTTGCGGGCCGCTTGTACATGACGGATAACTTCACGCATCAGACCCTCACGCTTTAGCTCTGATGTGATGGTGAAATCAAGTGCCAACTCCTTACCCTGTATAACTTTTTTAATGTTAAGCTCTTCTGTCAAAATATCCTCAAAGTTCACAAATTCACCAAGGGTTGGCACAGTGACACTTGCGAGGGGTTGGCGGATCTTGACCCGCTCCTTGGCTCGTAAGCTCAATGCTTGATTGACATAGTCGCGAACCGTTTCCATATCCTGCACAACAAGCTCATTAACATGACCAACTTCTGGCCAATCAAGCAGATGGACACTCTCCCCACCAGTTAGTTTTTGGTATAGTTCCTCGGATAAAAATGGTGTAAACGGTGCGAGGACTTTACTCAGCTGCACAAGTACATAGTGGAGTGTTCGGTAGGCATTATTTTTATCACCGTCATCTTCGCTTTTCCAGAACCGACGACGACTACGACGGACATACCAGTTACTTGCGTCTTCGATAAACGGCAAGATTGGTTTCAATGCATTTGGTAGATCGTAGGCATCCATATGTTTTTCGACTTCCTGGATCAATTGATGAACTCGACTAATAATCCACTGATCGAGCGGATTTACAAGTTCACCATAGGGATCCTTCAGCTCGCCATCAAACTCCCATCCATCCACTTCGGCGTACATGGTAAAGAAATCGTACATGTTCCAGACCATGCTTAGCTTACGTGCGACATCCCTCACATCTTTATCAAGCAGCGTAAAATCCTCTGCATTAAGCACCGGTGAACCGAGCATAAGGAACCGCAAGCTATCTGCGGAGTATTCATCCATCAGCTGATGAGGATCAGTAAAATTACCCCTTGATTTACTCAATTTATAGCCGTCATTTCCCATCAAGTTGCCGGTGACAATGACATTTTTAAAGGCATTCTTGCCAAACAAACCTACGTTCACTGCATGAACATAATAAAACCATGCTCGAACTTGTCCGACATACTCAACGATAAAATCACCGGGAAAATTCTGCTCGAACTTGTCCTTGTTTTCAAATGGATAGTGGAATTGCGCGAACGGCATACTACCACTCTCAAACCAGCAGTCCAAAACTTTGTCGATGCGCGTATAATGCACACCGTCCTTATCAAACTCGACATCGTCAATCCATGGGCGATGATAATCATCTAGCTCAACACCACTTAATTCTTTCAGTTCAGCGTAGCTGCCAACAACAATCTGATGCTTTTTGCCATCTTTATCCCTACCCTCCCATACCGGCATTGCTGTAGCCCAAAACCTGTCGCGGGACAAATTCCAATCCGGCGCCTGCTGTACGGTTTTTTCAAAACGACCGTGCTTAATATGTGCCGGAAACCAATTGATATTTTCTGTGTTCTGCTCAAGCATTTCAGTACGCTGTCCATCAATATCCATAAACCAACTCGGATGCGCACGATACATGAGACGGTTGCCGTTGCGGAGATTATGCGGATACTCGTGCTGAATATAGTCGATTCTCCAGACAATACCACGCTCTTTTAGAGTTTTAGCTATGGTTTTGTTAATATCCCAAACATTTTCACCCTTCCAGTCACCCTCTGTATAGAGACCATATTCATCGAGGACATGAACAACAGGAATATTGTTTTCTTTTGCCAATACAAAATCTTCTTCACCATAGGCCGGTGCCAAATGAACAATACCGGTACCGTCCTCGGCCGTCACATAGTCAGCAACCCATACTTTGTGAGCGTTTTCCCCACGATCAACACCCAAGAGCGGCTCATATTCCAACCCGACAAGATCAATTCCTTTAATATCATTATGAACAACTTCGACTTCGTGATCTTTATATAGCTGCTCTACTCTTTCACTTGCAATAA
>CAZCYG010000094.1:0-3719 GCA_964502795.1 uncultured Candidatus Saccharibacteria bacterium
TAGATGGTAAATAGTAGATTGTAGATAGTATTAATTGCTACAAACTACACCGTACCAACTACTACCTACTAAATACTAACTACTAATCCCGAAAGGATTAATTATGGCTGACGTAAAGAAACTTGCTGAGCAACTCGTTGCTCTCACGGTACTCGAAGTAAACGAACTAAAAACTGTACTAAAAGACGAATACGGCATTGAACCTGCAGCTGCCGCTGCTGTTGCCGTTGCTGCACCTGCTGGCGGTGACGCTGGCGCTGCTGCTGCAGACGAAAAGTCTGAATTCACTGTTAATCTGAAAGACGCTGGCGCACAGAAAGTTGCCGTCATCAAGGCTGTCAAAGAAATCACTGGTCTTGGCCTAGGCGAAGCAAAAGCTATCGTTGACGGCGCACCTGCACCAGTCAAGGAAAAGGTTAGCAAAGACGACGCTGAAAACGCCAAGAAACTTCTGGAAGAAGCTGGCGCGACTGTCGAATTGGTCTAATCCAGCCGACATTTGTCCACTATCATTCGATCCGAGTCAACACTGTAAAACCGCTCCAATTCAATTGGGGCGGTTTTACGTGGACAAATATTCCAATCTCCCCAACATAGTACATTATTTCACTGACGCGCGCTTGGTTTTGTGGCATAAAGGAAATAACCGCTTTGCGGTCGCTACTTTCCGTCAACTTGAAGGGCTACAAACTATGTCGAGCACCAAAGATCTCAGCTGGACCAGGGAAACTTCCGCTCTGCTGGGCATGATGTACCGCGAGTTCCCCGAACTCGCACTGAGTGTGAACCGCGGGCTGCAAGTCGTCGCCGCGATCATATGGATGGAAACCGTGAGGGCATGCGCCATGGAGGGAGACTACATCCTCATCCACGGCATATACGTCAACCAGATCCTGTTGCACGCGACGATCGAAGACTACGAGATCGGTGCGACATGGAAGAGCGCCACGGATCCGGAGAACAACGACTATCTGGAAGCGACGGCCAAGTTCAGAACGATGGCTGTCCGGCCATTTCCCGTCACGTTCCCCGTCCACACCGGCGTTCCCCGACTTCTTCAGGAAAAAACGGTCTCTTTGGCCGTCATGACCGCTGAAGAAATGGGCTCGGACTTGCTGGCGAAGTGCTGCGCTGTCAGCTTGCGGCGCGATGATACGTTCGTCACGCCGCTCGCGCGATCCTTTTGAGTTGGCAGAGCCCGTATGTCCCGACGACATACGGGCTTCGTCCCAAGGTTACCGCACGCGACAAACCCCCTTATGCTATACTACCCCTAGTACCTCACGCGAGGTTCTGGTTTGCTATGAGAGAGGGATATCAACACCATATACCAAATAGGCGGCTAGCGTAACATGGCACGCTTACCGATTCCTGGTTCAGACTCCGGTACCTGGGGAGATATTCTGAATGAGTATTTATCGCAAGTCCATAATTCTGATGGTACGCTGAAAGCTGACTCCGTGGGGAGTGCGCAGTTGCAAGACAACAGTGTCACTGGCGATGCCCTGGCTCCCAATGCCGTGACCGCCGCCGCTATTGCTCCCAATAGCGTGACCAACGCCGCGTTGGCTAGTGACTCGGTAAACGCCACCATCATTGCGGATGGCTCGATTGTGAACACCCTGATTGCTGATGGTACGATTCAGGAAGTCAAGCTGTCGGCTGCGTTGCAGACGAAAATAAATTCCACAGCCCCCGTGACAAGTGTTGCCACTAAAACCGGTGCGGTAACGCTTGAGAAAGCTGATGTAGGACTAGACCAGGTCGATAACACATCTGACGCAACAAAGAATAGCGCCACAGCGACACTGACGAACAAGACACTGGTCGATCCGACGATCAACAACTATATCATGGGTCCCAGCGGAAATGCTGTTGTTGAGTTATGGGACGGAGATAGTTCCTCGATGAGTCGCATAGCGATTGATAACTGGAACTATGGTCCTGGCGTATATGCAACAGGCAATGCTAGTAATCTGGATTTGTGGCTTGGTCCGCAAGGTGCTGGCCGGGTGATGTTATTCGATGCCGATGACAGTGGTAGTGTCACGCTTGCCGCCGAAGGTAATGGACCCCCCGGTGATACTAATCTTAATCTTGTTGCCGAGGGGTCGGGGGTAGTCCAGGCAAACGGTCTGCCAGTAGCCACCACAACTGGTACACAGACGCTATCAAACAAGACGATTACCGGTGGAACACTATCTAATACAACGATCGTTCCACAGAGTGGCGTTGTTCAGATATATAACACCGCCGATCAGACGACGAATTACGAGCGTGTACGGCACTACTGGACAGGGAATCAGTATACTATCCAGACTGACGCGGGTGGCACGGGTTCCCAGCGGGCGATTTATATCAGCGGTACAACCAGTGCTAGCGCTGGCCTGAGACTGAATACGGGATCAACATCGGGCATTGTTGAAATCCTCTCTGGGACATCAACGACGACATCTATCGCGCAATCCGTCAGCGGATCGTGGACAGCGGCTTCTGGTAGTCAGACGGGTATCCGTATTGGGCCAACGATCAACCAAAGCGGCACGGCGGGGTATACGACACTCCTCGTCAACCCGACCGAGACGGCCACTGGTAGCGGCGCCAAGCTCCTTGCTGACTTTCAGGTAGGTGGTACGTCCAAGACCCGGATTGATAATACTGGCTCACACTATCTAAGTTCAGGTGCAACAAACGGTGTTATTTTGTACAACACCAGCGATGAGACCACAAACTACGAACGAGGGCGGTTGTACTGGAACTCGAGCATACTATATCTGACGACAGATACTGGTGGTACTGGCACGACAAGGTCTATCTCGTTGTTAGCTGGGGCACAACTGACAGTCAGCGGATCGAGCGGCGGCGTCATTATTCAGCGTAACAACACTGGTGCCACAAGTTTGCTGCGAGTGACAAGCACCGGGTTGAGTGGTATTTCAGGTACACAAGCAGGTGCCCAGATTGACCCGACGATAAATCAAAGCAGCACGGCAGGCTACACGGCGTTACTGGTGAACCCGACGGAGAGTGCGACGGGCAGTGGCACCAAACTGCTGGCTGATTTTCAGCTGGGTGGCACCAGTAAATTCAAAATTGATAACACCGGTGTTGCAACGGTTGCTGCCGTTGGTACGGCCAGCGGCTCGCTCGTCAGCGTTGACGGCACACAGACCCTGACGAACAAAACTATTTCTGGCGGTAGCAACACAATTACGAACATATCACTTACTAGTAGTGTCACGGGCACGCTGCCAGTCAGTAACGGTGGCACTGGTGCGGCGACACTGACAGGTATTCTCAAAGGCAACGGTACGAGTGCCGTGACGGCGGTCACGGCTCCAACAGGTACGATCGTCGGCACGTCTGATACACAGACTCTCACCAACAAGACAATGTCCGGGTCGAGCAACACGTTCTCGAGCATTCCAGGCAGTGCGATCGTTACTGCGGACTGGGATAGCAAGCTGAACGCAACAAAGACCGGCTCGGTCCAAGGCTCGACAGCGTTGCAGATGCCGAAGTCCACGCTCATGCAGACGCACCCCGAGTCTTCCAACTTCGCCATGCTACTGCACATGTTCAACGACATCGCCTACAACAACGTGCGCGGTGGTTCGGTTGCATTTACCCTCAACGGGTCTGGCGCTTCTTTCGACCCGACCAATGCTTTTTTGCCGGATGTACAAACATCGGGCTTTGCGTATACGTCAACCAGTGAC
>CAZCYG010000095.1:0-3664 GCA_964502795.1 uncultured Candidatus Saccharibacteria bacterium
AAGATTCATCTTTACTGGTGATATCATATTTACACTCTATGATACATATGGCTATCCTTCTGAACTCTCGACTGAAGTAATTGGTATGCAACTTGAACTCTCAACGTTATCGGATAATTGGCACAAGGAGTTTCAAGATAAAATGGACGAACAGCGCAATCGCAGCCGCACCGCGACAAAAGGTGAATTCAAGGGTGGTCTGGGCGGCGATTCGTTGCAGCACAAAAAATACCACACTGCGACGCACCTGCTGCAGTCCGCCCTGCGCGAAATCTTTGGTACGGAGTTACGCCAACATGGCAGCAATATTACCGAAGAACGCCTGCGCTTTGACTTTAACCTGGATCACAAAATGACACCAGAAGAAATCAAAAAGGCCGAAGATTTGGTCAATGGCTGGATCGCCGAAGATCTGCCAGTCAGCTACACCATGTATCCAACGCAGCAAGCACTTGATATGGGCGCAATTGGGCCATTTGGCGAACGTTATGATGCACAGGTCAAGGTGTACCAGATGGGCGAAGGCGACCATATAGCATCACTCGAAATCTGCGGCGGCCCCCATGTCGATCATACTGGTCAACTAGCTGAAGAAGGCAAAACCTTCAAAATCACCAAAGAAGAAGCATCAAGCGCCGGAATTCGGCGTGTTAAGGCGGTGCTTCAGTAGCTCGGATCTAAAATCTTGTATCTTCTGGTAGTGACTGTAGCCAAAGCATTACAGCTGCGAGGACTATGGCGCACAGGTAAAATACTATAAGCTGAATGACGGATCTTACGTCCCTTGCTCGCATGTGGCCATAGATGATGCCGTATAATACTATCGGAATCATAAACAGAAACCCGCCAAAATAAATAAACATCGCAGCAAAGGGGACTACTATGTTTTGCACACTCATGAACAGGGAATTGTCTTGAACGTTCGGATAAATATCCTGAATTTTGATAGTCCATATTAATAGAACAGCAATGATGACTGTAAATAATGCTAAGGCGCTAAACCAGTCATATACGAATGATGCGCCAGTGCGAGGAGTTTGTTGATCAGCGGTGTTTTTGACGGATGGCTGATCGGGATTAGTACTAGTCACGGGAGCTGCGACGGGGTCGGATGGTAGCTGAGACGTCTCCGGATTTTCATTCTCGCTACTAGCTGGTTGCATGGCTTGATTATAGCAAGAGACCCGATTATTTTTTAGTCTATGTATTGATTGAATATGTTGATCATGCAAAAATAATAAATCCTTCAAAATTATCAAGAAGCATCAAGTGCCGGAATCCGACGATTAAAGCCGTACTTGTTTCGGCAATCTAATCAACCATTGGAAGCAGAATATTGTTCTTTTCCAGGATCATCTGAATACATTTTCTGAACTGTTCAGCACTTCTTGTATCTACACCCTCGCTTCTTGCGAGCTGTTTCAGTGTTTTGGCATTCATGTTAGATGCGCCGACGACTGAAAAAGTTGTCTTTGTTTTTTCAATACGATTTTTGTCGTAGGGTACGCTAAAGCCCAGTTCATATATGTTCGAGACGGGTGACACTTCTTGATTGTTTTCTGAGAACGGCGCGACTTCTATCTCGAGTCCACTATGTGCAACACGAAGAGAGTAATCCACACTTTTTGTGCCTTCTGCCCTTGTTATTTCACTCGTAACCGTTGTTGAATAATCAGGACTTGTTATGCCAGCTGATTCAATAAATATGCCAGGAGATGTTTGTTCACTAATGACTTGGAATGTCTTTAACTCTGTTCGCTTTTTGGCCATAGGCTGTACCGCATCGATAAGCTTTTCTGGAAAACTAAGTGGTGGCCGCAAGAGATCATCTGGATTAAAACGTGGGTAAGCATGTTCGCTGACTAGGTGTGAGAAGGTGGGGGTGTCGGGAAGCTTTAGGTCAAGAATGCGGAGCAGGTCCCGATCCGTAAAAATATTACCTCTCGAGTGAAGAAGTGGACTTCGGTATTCTTTCACATTCCACGCCCCTTTTGTAAGATGGTCAACTTTTATGACATCATGTTCATCTGGCGAAGTGAATCGGAGTGCCATAAGCTCACCATCCTCGTCTCGTGAGTATTCACAGGATAACGAATCATGCGTTACCCATGAACGGGTAAATGGCTGGCTGGAGAGCTCACCTGTGAGCGGTGCGATGGCAATGTTGTCTGCTGATTTTCTGACGATGTCAGGTGAGCCGTAGATGCAAAGCGTATCAGCAACAATAATGAGTGACCGACGAAGTTGTCGTAATTTTGCGTCGCCAAGATTGATAGTGCGTGAAGACACCTTTTCAGATGAAGAGTAATCGGCGTCAAAGGGAACCATAAGTATAATTATAGCATAAATACGATAAAAAATCAATATTTTTCACACCATAAGCGTCTCTGGTATAATGAATAGCATCTATGGTTTTTGAAAAACTGCGAGCTGCCGCCAAACGCGAACCCGATGATGACTATTTGGTTGGGCTCGACATAGGAACCGAATTTGTCAAAGCCCTGATTGCCCGCGTAAACGGTGAAATACTCGAGATAGTCGGAGTAGGTCGTGCGCGTCAGGATGTCAGTGATATGCATAGTGGCGCGATCGCCGATATCGCAGGCGTGGTGCGTAATTGCGAAGAAGCGCTCGCCGAAGCCGAAGATATGGCGGGACTGCAAGCCAAAAAAGCCGTCATCGGTATCGCTGGCGAGTTGGTAAAAGGTGTGACGAACACCATCAAATATCGTCGTCCGCAGCCAGACAAACCTCTGGACGTGGCCGAGATGGAATTCATCATTGAAAAGGTTCAGGAACGGGCCCAGGGCAAGGCGCAACAGGAAATCGCACTCGAAACAGGTAATGAAGATGTCGAGGTGAAACTGGTCAACAGTGCGCTGGTGAGCATTCATATAGATGGCTATAAAGTGAGTAATCCCATAGGTTTTCAGGGGCGCGACGTGGCGGTACAGATATATACGGCGTTTGCACCGATGGTGCATATTGGTGCGCTGGAACATGTCGCCGAAGATTTGGCGCTTGAACTAGTAGCCGTGGCAGCCGAGCCATTTGCGGTCAGTCGCAGTGTGCTGGGCACTGATTCGGGCAGTACGTTTACGGCGATTTTGGCTGATGTCGGGGGTGGTACGACAGATATTGCAGTGGTGAATGATGGTGGTGTTGAAGGTACCAAGATGTTCGGCATCGGTGGCCGCAGCTTTACGCGGACTATCATGACTGACATGGATCTATCATATAGCGACGCCGAAAAATTGAAATTACATCTGAGCCATGAACAAATAAAGCCAACGGTCAAAAAACAAGCCGACGCCGCAATTGATAAAACACTGGAAGTATGGCTGGCAGGAGTCGAATTGGCGCTGAGTGAATTTGACTCGGTTGATCATTTGCCGAACCGTATATTGCTGTGCGGCGGCGGCGCCAGTTTGCCGCAGCTGGTTGACGCGCTGGCAAAGCGTGACTGGTACAAAGAGCTGCCATTTACGAAAAAACCAACCGTTCACCATATCCAACCGAGCGAAGTCGTTGGTATCAAAGACGAAACGGGTAGTGTGACAGATCATACATTCATTACCGCTATGGGGATCCTACGGGTCGGATATGATACTATTGTTGTTAGTAGTACTGGCGATACGATCATAGATTATGTAAACAGGTTGCT
>CAZCYG010000096.1:0-3519 GCA_964502795.1 uncultured Candidatus Saccharibacteria bacterium
GGCGATTCTGTAGGGTGTACAGCACAAAGTTCGCTCCAATAAACCCTGCGCCACCAGTTACTAACATCTTTGTCATGCATACAGTATAGCTGTTTCTACAGGGGAACGTCTATTGTGAAAAGAAACAAAGCCATATAATGTGTTAATTACAACGATTTTTGCGACAAGATGAGCGAGCGAAGTTGCAGGAACTGTTCGGATACTTTCATACCCTCAAGGATTGATGGGCTGGTGCCAAACAAGGGGATTTTTGCCACTTCGGCCACGTCATCGGCGGCAGTCAGGACGGCACCTGGTTTCAGTCGTGACCAGAAAAACAGTGACAGTGTGTCACGCACCTCGCCCTCGAATGGATACGGAAAAAGACCTGTTGATAAGAATGTTGGCGATTGGTATTGGCCAGCGTCAAGTCCTGTCTCTTCGTGAATTTCGCGTGCGAGTGCCTGCTCGGCTGTTTCGCCCATGTCGATGAATCCGCCAAAGGTATCAAGGGTGCCTTTGAATGGTTCGATGCCACGGATAGACATCATGACATGATCATCATCGGTCAAAAAGAAGATATTGACCGATGTGTCAGGATTGGCATACACGCGATGACCGTTTGCGCAGACATATTCGGTGCTTGATCTTGCGGTGAGTGCTGTGCCGCAGCGGCGGCAAAAGTTCATTTCCATCCACTCAGTATATACTGGAGATATGAAAGTAGTAATTGTTAGTGGTTTTTTCAACCCGTTGCACGGCGGGCATTTGGATATGATCGAAGCAGCGGCAAAAATGGGAGACAAACTGCTGGTTATTGTGAATAATGATGAGCAACAGATTGAGAAAAAAGGGAAGATTATCCTAGATGAACAAAATCGTGCTCGATTAATGCGCGCACTTCGTGATGTCGATGAAGTGATTATCGGCATTGATCCGGCTGGTAATCACTGGCCAAGTACAAAAACGCTTGAATTTATTGCAAATCAGTACTCAAACGATGAATTAATCTTTGCAAACGGTGGCGACAGACCTGATCCGGATGCGTTGCCCGGCCCTGAAGCACAAATGTGTCGTGAAAAAGGAATAAAGATGGTGTTTGGTGTGGGTGGTACAAATAAGGCAGACTCATCGACCCGGATTAACCAGGCATTGGGACATCCCGAATAAGCGCATTGGTCGTTGAGAGAAAAACCGGTAGAATAAAGTAAGCTATGCCACGTCGGAAATTATCAGAATATCGCACCAAGCAGATTGTTACTGCGGCGCTGCATATACCATATGAAGGCTGGACGGCAGGTGCCGGGCTACCGGCCGATGGACAGTATGTGGTAAAAGTCGACCAAGCGGTAAAAAAACGATTCAAAAATGGTTTGGTTGGACTGAACTTGAGTGCAAAAGAAGTAGCCCAATGGATAGATACGACCACGCAAAAAGGCTATTCGTCATTTATCATCGAACCATATCGGGATCATGACCAAGCAGATGAGCGATATCTGAGCATTACTCGCGACAGGCAAAGTATCTGGCTCACCTACAGCGCGCATGGCGGTGTGGATATCGAAGATCAGGCAGAATCGCTCCAGACGGTAGCGATTGATGATGCGGTAGACTGGCGGCAACTGAGTGAACACACCGGACTACATGAGGACCAGCTGCGCGCGCTCGTTGCAGTATTTGTCAACAACTACTTTACGCTGTTGGAGATCAATCCCTACATTGCAAAAGATGACCAGTTGCTGCTGCTGGATATTGCCGTTGAAGTTGATGATACGGCGACACTGTTGGTTGATAGTTGGGGTGAAGATGATCTGCGTATGCCACCTCGTGAAATGAGCGAAGAGGAAGGTGTGGTAGCAGCGCTGAACGAATCGTCTCCGGCATCGTTTGCGTTCCAGATGATTAATCCAGATGGCTCGCTGTTTGTGCTACTTTCTGGTGGTGGTGCGAGCGTGACTGTGTGCGACGAAATCTATAGTGCAGGCTATGGCGAGCAATTGGCGAATTATGGCGAATATAGTGGCAATCCAACGACTGAAGAAGCATATATCTATACATCGGCGGTATTGCGATCACTCCTCCGATCAACTGCACCTAAGAAAGTGCTATTCATTGGTGGTGCAGTCGCAAACTTTACCGATATAGCTAAAACATTTCAGGGTGTGACAAAAGCTATCGCCGAATACGGTGATCGTCTGCGTGACCAGGGCGTACGTATTGTCGTGCGTCGCGGTGGACCAAATCAAAAAGTTGGACTACGGAACATACAGGACACGCTCGATGCATATGGATTAAATGCCGGTGTGTATGACCAGACGACAACGATCGATGCCGCTGTGGCGAGCGTTATACGGGAGATTGCATGATTGAGCTTAGTGAACTACGCCAAAATCCATCAATTGTCATGATCGGGTCGCATCCGGGCGTCATCCAGTCTATTCTGGACTATGATTTTTTGATTGGCCGTGATCGTCCAAGTATTGAGGTGATAGTGGTACAGGGACGCAAACTGGAACGATATTTTTGGGGTAATGACGAAGTTGTTATACCAGCCGTGCCGACTTTGTCGAGCCTGAAGGGTACATACAAAGAGCGACTAAATGTGGCAATCAATGTCCAATCTGCTCGGCGTGTGTTGACATCGACAAAAGAAGCTGTCGCCACGCTGCCTAATCTAAAGGTTGTCACGATTTTTGCCGAAGGAACCCCCGAAGTTCATTCACTGGAACTGCAACGTCTGGCGACAGACAAAAATATATTGATTGTCGGCCCGTCATCTGTCGGTGTATTGTTGCCTGGCTTTGCCAAAATTGGAGCCATCGGCGGGACGCAATATCAACAATTGATTGATGCCAAGATTATCAAACCCGGCAACACGGCAGTTATATCAACATCTGGTGGTATGGTGAACGAGCTGATTCATATCGCCACAGGTAGTGGGCGGGGAGTATCGTTTGCGATGGCACTTGGTGGTGACAGGTTCCCGGTTACCGATCCGATGACGGCGCTGTTGATGGCGCAGGCTGATGAGCGGACCGAGCAGATAATCTATTTTGGCGAACTGGGCAGTACCGATGAATTTGAAATAGCGGCGCTTATTGATCAGGGGAAAATCACCAAAAAGATCGTCGCATACGTAGCAGGAGTCGTTGCGGAGTTGTTCGATACACCACCACAATTTGGTCATGCCAAAGCAATGGCGACGACACATGATGAATCGGCCAGCGCCAAGAAGGAGCGACTACGTCAAAGTGGCGTGATTGTGTGTGATCATCTAGGCGAAATTGCAGAAAAGTTGGATAATGAAGGACAGAATATGAACGAAGAACAAACATACCCAAATGTTGAAAACCGCACCAAGCGGCCAATTATTAGCCATGTGTCTGGTGACAAGAATGGTGAGATGCAACTACTAGGTGATGAACTGCTGGCAACTGTCGAGCGCAATACGCTTGCATCGCTGGTTTTGTCGTTGTTACTTGGCAAACAAATCGAATCACAAAAAGCCATTGATTTTACTGACCTCGTACTCCGTATGTT
>CAZCYG010000097.1:0-3518 GCA_964502795.1 uncultured Candidatus Saccharibacteria bacterium
CAGCTGGTTATAGTGTTGTGTACGATTGCAATGCTAATCGCCTATGGGAGCGACAGGAAAAGCACGACATCGCATATGAAACGAACGCCTTGTCAGTTGTTGTACGGATCAGTGTGCCCTATGATTTGTCACTGCAGCGTATCCAGGAGCGCGAAATAGCACATGATTCCAGGCGCATATCACCAGAAAAAGCCGTTGAAATATTGGACAGATTCGCAAGTGAAATCGAGGAACCAGGCGAAGATGAACATGAACATGTCATCAGGATCGATGGCACGCAGTCTTTTGGTCAGCAGCTTGAATCGTTTCAAGCACAACTGAACGTCATCATTGGCTGAACAAGACATAGAAATTGTATAATAGATATATGGGATTTTTAGGTGATTTAGGAAATGCGTTTATGGGCAAACCGCTGCAACCGCCAACGGATGATAAAGCACCGGCGGATCAGGCACAGGAACAGTCGACGGAATCAGTGCAGACTCTCGAACAGCAGCAGGGCATCCACGATGAGAATGGACGTAAAATTATTCCGAGTATTAATTTTAAAGATGTGCGGTCGCAGCGCCAGGGGATCGATAAGCTGATTGTCAAAGCGTGGGTGTTTAACGATTCTGATCAGTTAATACGTATTGACACCAGTTATGTGTTGAAACAAAAGCGTACGCACAATCAGCAAATCAACCCGCGCGATTCGCGTGAAATCACACTGTATGATGGTGAAATACCTGATAATGACAGCGAAAACAACGCGCAGATAGCGTATCGCTTGCAGGTAAATGGCGATGTGTTTATGGAAAACTATCGTGTTGATTATAGTCGCGAATCCGACGGCAAATTTGTCATCAGCGACCTAATCGACGACGGTCCAGTGCGAGATATTTAGATAGATATTTTGTTCATTAGTCTTGATATCGTACACTAGGTAGTAATTAGCGGGTGGATTGAGGGAGAAACTATGGCCGAACGACAGCGTAAAGCAATCCAAGAAGTAAATATTGAGATGGGCGATGAATTATCGGATGCTTTTTATCAGGCATCAAAGCAGACATTTGCGAATCGCCCCACAGTATTCAAACCAAGCAGTACATATTTTGGTACAAGGAGATTCCGAATCCCTGGTAGTCCCATTGGCATCGGTCTAAACTCTGATGGTATTGGTACTAAAGTTGAGCTATCAGAGCGCCTGGAAGACCACAGGACAATGGCGTATAACTTGACTGCAATGGCTTGTGACGACGCGGTGCGTGATGGCGGCGAGCCAGTTGGTATTCAAACGATCTTGGACGTAAATCAAGTTGTCGGAGATCCAGATGATCCGGAACAAGTTGCATATATGAAAGTCATGATGCGACAGTTGATCGAGGGATATGTTGCGGCTGCCAATGATGCGGGAATCGTTATTTCTGGTGGTGAATTGGCTGAACTTGGTGATAGGGTTGGCGGATATGAAGATCCAGAGAGACCGTTTAATTTTCATTACAACTGGGGTGCTACGGCGATTTCATATGTTCATGACGAGCGTGAGATAGATGGCACGGGTGTCAAAGAAGGCGACGCCCTTGTAGCATTTAAGGAGCAGGGTTTTCGGTCGAATGGTATCACGGATGTGCGCGACGCGTTGGTGAGGAAATTTGGTGAACATTGGCATAAGGAAAAAACTACTTCGTCTTTGGGCGGTCGAGCACTTGGCGAATTGGTCTTGGCTCCATCAATTATCTATAGCCCTCTTGTCACCGATTTGACTGGTGGTTATAAACTGCGACGAAAACCAGTGACTAAGATAACTGGTGTCGCACATATTACAGGTGGCGGACAGCCAAGTAAACTTGGACGAATGCTCCAACCGTCCGGACTGGGTGCTGTCATAGATAATCCACATGCAGTACCTCCTATAATGGAATATGCACAGGAACTTCTGGATATTGACGATACAAAGGCTTATAAAAAGTGGAATCTCGGTTCAGGCATGATTGTTGCAACACCCGATCCAGAGACGGTTATTGAAGTTGCACGATACTATGGTATCGATGCGAAAAGAGTGGGTGAAGTTGTAGCGCGTAGGTCAATTATGATTGCGAATAAAGGTGTCCGATCAAATGACGAAACTGCACCTCAGTATCTAGAATTCCCAACACTGAGCGCGGCCTAACCCTTTTTGAGCAAATAATACGGCGTTGACGATACGGACTCGCCACTGCGAGCGCGGATTTCCCAGTCGTCACTGTCAAGCGAATCAGATAGCCATGACCACCCAGTACTGCCTGACACCACGAGTGTGTAAGGGAGATAGCGCGTATAGCCAGCCGATGATGTTAGCTGGACCGTACAGGCTGTAGTTGTTTCGCAACCGCTGGTGATGAGAGCATTTGTTGGGGCGGAGTGTTCGGATTGATAGCTGCCCGCTTGTCGTAATGAAGGTGTACCAGCTGATGTACCGAGTGCTTGGGCAATGGCAAGCGCGCTGCCAGCATTGATAATTCCATGGCCAAGATATGGTGTATAAAATAGGCCGTTCATTGCACTTTGTTTGGTAGCGGTTGCGTCGATAAGCGCTGTTATGTCAGCGACGGATGTCGAGGGGCGAATAGATTTGATCAGGGCAGCCAGACTGGCAACCTGTGGTGATGCAAATGATGTACCAGAGATGGCACCAGAGTAGAGCGATGTTTGATTGGCCGCTGACCATGATGATGACGACGGGATAGCATTTCCAGGTGCGCTTACATCGATTGCCTGGCCGTAACTGCTAAAACTCGCGCGTTGGTCATCTGCGGTCGATGCACCAACTGCAATAACGGTCGGATAGGCTGCAGGATAAGCAATGGCACCACTGGGTATACCTGCGCAATCATCAACCGTGCTGGCACCGCAATTACCAGCTGCTGCCACGACGACGACATTATGAGCAACAGCATAATTTATCGCGGTACGCAGTGCCGGATCATTGCCGTATGTACCCAGACTCAGATTAATAACTTGTGCACCGTTATCAACCGCGTAATAAATTGCTGCGGTGATTCGGCTCGTATATCCTACGCCATCATCATCGAGTGCCTGCAGTGGCATCAGCCGAACATTCCAGTTGAGTGCTGTCATGCCAATGCCATTATTGCCTGCCGCGCCTGCGATACCGGCAACTTGCGTACCATGTCGGACACCATCGCCAGTACTATTTTGGCGTCCAGTCTGGGGGTTGTTGTCATTACTGACAAAACTCCAGCCGCGCCAGTCATCCACATATCCATTGTTGTCATCATCACAACTATTTGATTGTTTGGCAACTGATGTACCTGTCCAACAGCGTCCACCGATCTGTGTCATGCCTGTTTCCCCTTGGTTTGTGTACCAGCGGCTGGATAAATCCTCGTGATTGAGAGCAAATCCTGTGTCGATGACGGCGATAGTCGTCGACTCGCTACCGGTTGATATGTCCCATGCCGCAGGTGCGTTGATCTTGGCGAATGTCCAGTTGCTACTGTATCGTGGGTCGTTTGGTGTGGCGAATATTCTGTATT
>CAZCYG010000098.1:0-3369 GCA_964502795.1 uncultured Candidatus Saccharibacteria bacterium
GTCACCGAAGTGATCGAGCAGGATGACGCCGGGCCGGGCCAGCGGGTTGACCTCGACGTGCTGCGCACCGGGGTTGACAGTCAGGGTCGTCTCGACCCCTTCGTCACCCTCGACACGCAACTTGCGCATCTCGCCGTCGCCGGTCCGAATGAGCTCCTGCAGATACTGAACATCGGTGTTACCCGAGATGATGTAAGGCAATGCCCCATCCTTCTTTGTTGCAGTTACATTGTCAGTTACTACGTAGCCCGCCTAAACTAGCACGAACTCATGTATTATACACTATTGACAAATATTTGTCAATGTTTCATACCTGCAATGGTATACTGGAAAGATATGAAGCTCTACTCGTGGAACGTCAACGGCATACGTGCCGTCATCAACAAAGGGGAATTCAAAAAATTCGTTGACACCCACCAGCCGGATGTGCTGTGCCTACAGGAAACAAAAGCCCAGCAAGGTCAGGCGGAAATTGATCTACCTGACTACGAAGAATACTGGAACAGCGCCAAAAAAGCTGGCTACAGTGGTACAGCGATTTTTAGCAAGATAAAGCCGCTGAGCGTACTACACGGTTTTGCCGACGCTATCGCCGAAAAATACGGACTCGCTGGCGACAGCTATGGCGACCCAAACAAAGAAGGCCGGATTATCAGCGCCGAATTTGACGATTTTTGGGTCGTGACCGTCTATACTCCTAACAGCAAAGGTGACTTGTCTCGGCTGGAGCTACGCCACAAACAGTGGGATCCGGCGTTTTTAGAGCATCTCAAAGAGCTAGAGAAGTCCAAGCCAGTGCTATTTTGCGGTGACCTGAACGTGGCGCACCAAGAAATCGACCTGGCCAACCCCAAGCCCAATGTTGGCAAGCATGGTTTTACTGATGAAGAGCGCGAAGGTTTCCAAAAGTTCCTCGACGCCGGATTTGTCGATACATTCCGCGCCGAGTACCCTGACAAAACCGATGCCTACACCTGGTGGACACACTGGGCAAACGCCCGCGCACGCAACGTTGGGTGGCGTATCGACTACTGGTTAGCCAGCAAAGGCATCGCAGATAGGGTGAAATCCGCCCACATCCACGCCGATCAAATGGGTTCAGACCATTGTCCGGTGAGTATTGAAATTGTATAATTATCTGTCATAATATACCCAGCCAAGACTCCAACCACAGGAGTAGAGTGTTAACATCGAGAACCGGAGAAACCATGCAATTTCGTCGTTGAAGTCAAGAGTTCTTGACAAGAATCAACAACGCTAGCAACGAAGCGCAGATCACGTTTTTTCTGTGGCTGCTAGCGATCGTCAACATCGCAGGCGTCGGTGCCATCTGCTTGATCATGGCACCGCCATCAACAAGCACCACCGTAGTGGGATGGAGCCTGATCGTGTCAGGCGTTGTCGTCACACAGTCACGGCAAGTGGCTCGTGCCTGCGCTCAGTGCTGGACACGCTGGAGTCCCACCATCAACCGGCTGTTTCGGATTAGCCCGGACCCGGATGAATCAGTGGATGCACTCGAAGTGTTTGGCGCGGCGTATGTCCGCGACCTTCCTCGAATCATCAGCGGCTAGCACCGCGCTCCGACTCTCACACTCCAGGCTCCGCCCAGACCAAGACGAAAAGTTCGCCCGGTACTGGGCGGCTTTTCGTTTCATACCTCTGTTATACTAATAGCAGATGAGTCAGTACAAAAAGACGACGGTTGTTTTTCCTCTCCGCGATAACGAGGTATTGCTGGGCATGAAAAAGCGCGGCTTTGGTGCAGGCTGGTGGAATGGCCTTGGCGGCAAGTTAGAGTTAGGCGAAACATATGCGGACAGTAGCGTGCGTGAAACACATGAAGAAGTTGGACTGAATATCGAAGAATCCGATTTAAACCACGCGGCCGACATTGTGTTTCGGTTTGATGGTACTGTCGACGTGGTGACAAGAGCTTATCTGGCAACCAGCTTTACCGGCGAGCCAATCGAAACAGACGAAATGCGCCCCCAGTGGTTCGCGCTCAGCGACATACCATACGACACCATGTGGCCAGCCGACAGAGAGTGGTTGCCGCAAATAATCGAACAGACAGCTCCGCTGCCACTTGGATTTATCATCGATTTTACTGCCGATAATCAATTTGTTACGTTGCAGCGAGCTGATCCTGCAGAAATAAAGAGGTATTTCTGATGGATATGCACCCCTACTGGCAACGACAAGAGCCCGGCAAACCGCTATTCCCTGATATCGAGTGGAACAAGCCCGAACAACGCGCGCATGCGGGCAAGCTAGGTATTATTGGCGGTAACAAACTGGGATTTGCCGCTGTTGGCGACGCCTATGGTCAAGTAACCGATGCTGGAGTAGGGCAAGTGCGCGTACTACTGCCCGACATTCTGAAAAAATCCGTACCACCAGTCCTCACTGATGTTATCTACGGTGTCAGCAATCCGTCGGGCGGCCTGGCTCGTGACGCGCTGGCCGACATGCAAGCCTTGGGCAGCTGGGCCGACGCAATTATTCTCATAGGCGATGCGGGACGTAACAGTGAAACGGCAATCCTGTATGAAGATTTCATCAAGTCATATGCCGGTATGCTGACAATTACACGCGACGCAGTTGATCTGCTACACAACACGCCAGATCTGGTGGTAGAGCGTGACCGTACGCTACTGGTAGTGTCGTTTGCGCAGTTGCAAAAACTCTTTAGCCGCGTGTATTACCCCAAAATTCTGACATTTAGCATGCAGCTACAGCAACTCGTCGAAACACTGCATAAATTTACTATCACATATCCAATCACTATCATGACATTCCACCAGAACCATATCGTCATCGCCAGCGGGGGACAAGTCGTCACAACTCCCTGGGATAACCCAATGAGTATCTGGAAAGGCACCGTCGCCACCTATGCGGCCGCCTATTGGCTATGGAATCCGGGCAAACCACTGCAGGCGACTGCGGCAAGTTTAGTTTTTTAAAGACCTAGCAAGTAGTCTTACAGCTACCTGTTAGTATAACAACGAACCAAAATAGCATGAAAGCAAGAACTAACAGATAAATCGCGCCTAGCAGTGCTAGATACTTCCCGCGCAACACAATCGTCGCAACAAGACCCAAAATTGTTATCGGGAACTGTAAATGTCCAAATATCTGCTCTTTAAGTGGAATAACCTGTGCAGCAAAGAAATATATAATCGGGAACCAAGCAAGTAGTTTCATGACGTAAACCACTATACCATAAGAACTTTTTATACCATTAATTACTCGCGCGGTAACTGGAAAGCAACGTTACAGGTGAAAATCTTATGTCTGGTACCGCGGGCCGGACTTGAACCGGCACGTCCTTGCGAACACCAGATTTTGAGTCTAGCGCGTCTACCA
>CAZCYG010000099.1:0-3314 GCA_964502795.1 uncultured Candidatus Saccharibacteria bacterium
GATAGCTACACTGTTCAAGATGTCCGCGACGCGGTGCTCGCGATACGCACGACCAAGCTACCTGACCCAAAACTCCTACCAAATTCCGGGTCGTTCTTTAAAAACACGATCATTGAATCATGGAAAAGAGACAACATGCTCGAAACGTATGGGGATATACCATCGTTTCAAGTCGATGAGACTCATTACAAAATACCAGCTGGGTGGTTGATCGAGAATGTCGACCTCAAGGGCGAAACCCTGCATGGCATGAAGGTACACAACGATAATGCCGTTGTGTTGATCAACGATTCAGCGACAGGCTACAGCGACCTGGCGGCGGCACGCGACGAGATCATCGCTGCAGTTCGTGATAAGTTCCAAATCCTCCTGGAACAAGAACCGATTGAACTTTTTCCACCGAAAAAATAAATCCTATTAGTCCCTTGCAAAGCACTTATGCCTATAGTACACTAGCGTCATAAGTATAATTTTAAATAAGGGGCATCAATTAGAATGAACTCTCTATTATCAAAAAAACACAGCGCTGAGCGCGGCTTTACGATCGTCGAGCTCTTGATCGTGATCGTCGTCATCGGTATCTTGGCAGCGATCGTGATCGTTGCGTATAACGGTGTGCAAAATCGAGCTAAATTAACAGCAGCCCAAACAGCTGGCGAGAATCTTGCGAAAAAGATTGAGGCATTTAATGGCGTTACTGGAGCATATCCAGTATTTAACACCGTCGGTACGATTACTTCTCAGTTAGCTGCGCAAAAAGAATCAGACCTTACCGGTAGTGGTGTCGCAGTGGCATACACTGGTATCACTGGCTCTAACGGTCAGACAACTGTTTTAGTAAAACTCTGTAACGGTACAGCTACTGCTCCAGCTTCAGGTGCGGTTGCAACAGGTTATGAGGTATGGGCATGGGACTACACATTAGCCACACCAGCTCTTGGTAAAGTTCAATCTGGCGGTGCAACAACTTCGTGTAGCACATCAACAAGTGGTTCTTAAGAGACATTCTTAATTACACAAATACCGCTCATAAGGAGCGGTATTTGTTTTAACAGCAGAAAGGGTTACAGGGTTAGGTTACAGGGGTTACAGGGGTTACAGGGTTAAACCCCGAAGGTTACAGGGTTAAACCCCGAAAATATAAAAATAGTATATAATAACTATATGCCAACCCGTAACGTAGCTAAGGTCTTCGTGCCAAATAGCTTTTATCATGTATACAACCGTGGATGGAATCGTGGAAAGATATTTCTTGACGATGCTGATTACGTATACTTTGAACATCTTATTGAACGATACGCGTCACCCGAACCAATCAAAGACAAGCAGGGTCGCGAGTATCCTCAATACTATCCAAATACTCAGGTAATTGCATATTGCCTGATGGGTAATCATTTTCATATGCTTTTGTATCAAGAGGATAACGAAAAAGGTATCACACAACTGATGACCAGTCTCCTAACTGCTAACACAGCAAACTATAACAAAAAACATAAGCGTCGTGGATCGCTGTTTGAATCAACATACAAAGCCGTATGGATAGGTGACGACACGCAGCTACAGCATATCACACGCTACATTCACCTGAACCATGCAAAATACGCGACATGGTCACATAGTAGTTACAGAGATTACCTTGGACATTCACGCGACTGGATCAACCCAACCCCGATACTTGAGCTATTTACGTCTCAAAATGCCTATGTAGAATTTGTTTCAGATTACGAAGACATTCAACGAGAACGCGATAGCATTAAGCAAGAATTATATGGAAACTAATTATACAATATAAACATACTTTTCGGGGTTTAACCCTGTAAAAATTTATTTGTGTTGTAGCAGGCTATTCGCATCAGTGCTATCTATCACTTGGCAGCGGAAAGTTTTGAACGAATGCTTTTACCTCGTCAGACAGCTTGCTAAGCTTTGCATCATCGTCATGCACGTCAACTGCTTGCTTCATCCACTCGGCGATTTGCGCCATGTGCTCTGCTTTTAATCCCCTCGTGGTGATGGCAGGTGTACCTAGGCGAATACCGCTTGGCTTGAACGGTGGCAACGGATCATCGGCAACACTATTGGCATTGAGTGTCAGGCCGATCTTGTCCAGCGCTCTCTCGACTACTTTGCCGTCCAGTCCAAATGATTTATATACGTCAGCCAAGATTAGGTGATTACTTGTGCCCCCTGTGACCAGCTGAAATCCTCGCTGCTGCATTTCATCGGCCAGGACGGCCGCGTTTTTGATGATCTGTGCAGCATATTCTTTAAATTCCGGCTGCAATGCTTCACCAAATGCCACCGCCTTGGCCGCAATGACGTGCATATGCGGACCGCCCTGCATGCCAGGAAAGATCGAACGATCAATGAGTGTTGGAATATTTTCAATCGTCTTTTCAGGCGCCTTCAGCGGATTGCCAACGATACCTTTACTCAGTATCAATCCACCACGCGGACCACGAAGTGTCTTGTGTGTCGTCGTCGTGATCACATGGAATCCATAGTCGAACGGATTTTTAGCCACGCCACCAACAATCAGCCCGGCAATATGCGCCATATCTGCCATCAGCAGCGCACCGACCTCGTTGCCAATCGCCGCAAATTTGGCATAGTCCAATTCACGCGGATAGGCACTGAATCCGGCCAAGATGATCTTTGGCTTGTGTGTCAGCGCCAATTGCCGTAACTCATCATAATCGATCTCACCTGTTGCCGGGTCTTTCATCTTATAGCGTATAAAATTATATAATTTAGCGCTGCGCGTTACTGGCGCGCCATGTGTTAAATGCCCGCCATGCGACAGGTCCATTGCGAGTACCGTGTCGCCGGGTTCCAACCATGCACTGTACACCGCTTCGTTCGCTGGCGCGCCTGAATGTGGTTGTACATTGGCATGATCCGCCCCGAATAGCTGCTTGGCTCGATCAATCGCCAGTTGCTCTACCTGATCAGTGAAGTCTTGACCACCATAATAGCGTTTGCCTGGATAGCCCTCAGAGTATTTATTAGTGAATATACTCCCTAGCGCCCTCAGCACATCACTTGATACGTAATTTTCACTCGGGATCAGCTCTAATCCCTCGCGCTCTCGTTGCTCTTCGCCTACAATCAAATCAGCGATCTGTGTATCTTGCATCGTTCCCATGTTTTCTCCCCTCGCGACTTTCGGCCACATAGATTAATAGTCTGTTGCTGCGTTACCAAAACTGATGTTGCCGACTATACCATTGGTTTTATTATACACTATTCGTTTTTACTAATGATTAAAATAGCCCCATGGATATACTTATGTTATTGACAATATATCATGTATG
>CAZCYG010000100.1:0-3224 GCA_964502795.1 uncultured Candidatus Saccharibacteria bacterium
GACAGCACATCTGTTTTTTAGCAACCCGCTCAAACCTGGAACATTGGCTACGCTGTTCAGTACCCACCCTCCCTTGCAGGATCGTATTGATAGGCTTCGTAACAACGCAGGTAAATTTTAACCATGCCGAGCAAAAAACACAAAAAATCCAAAACCACTCACTGGATCTTTCGATGGTGGCACAAGATTAGTGATCCGATTGCCCGTCGAATAAAAAAGCTGTTAACACGTCGCCCTCATCGCTCGTTTCGTCTAACGCGGCGTCGCGACTATAAACGATCGCTTAAACTACCGGGCTATTGGTCGTTCACGAATGAGGTTCGACATAGGTTGTGGCAAAATCGGCGGCTGTTTGGCGGACTGATACTTGTCTATGCCGTCGCGATTATCATTATCAACAGTTTTGGCGCGCAGGACGCATATTCGCAGCTGTCAGATACGCTCAAATCAAGCGGTGGCGATTTGTTCAAAGGCAACTTCGGATCGGTTACTCAGGCGGGATTATTACTGGCAAGCACCGTGAACCTGCAACTATTCCCTGATATTAGCCGGGCGCAGACGGCGCAAGAGGGCGTGCAGTGGGTGACGAGTGGTCTGGCGGCGTTTCTGATCTGGCTGTCAACAATTTGGTTGCTACGCAATACGATGGCAGGACACAAGCCACGGCTACGCGACGGTCTCTATAATAGCGGATCACCGATTTTGGCAACGGTACTGGTAGGGTTCGTTTTGACACTGCAAATGATTCCGGCTGCACTAGCCGTGCTGGTATATTTGGCGGCAGAAGCATCCGGACTGTTAGAAAACGGTGTCAGTGCCATGTTGGTGTGGACGGGTGTGATTTTGATGTCACTCGTGACACTATACTGGATAACCAGCACAATCATTGCTATGGTCGTGACGACGTTGCCAGGAATGTATCCAATGCAGTCCATCAAGGCGGCTGGTGATTTGGTTATTGGTCGACGACTTCGTATATTGTTCCGATGGTTATGGTTGCTTGTTATTATAGGTGCGACGTGGTGCGTTATCATGATTCCAATCATTTTGTTTGATGACTGGGTCAAACAGCTGGTGCCAGCGATTAAGTGGCTGCCATTGGTACCGCTAGCTGTTATAGCGATGGGATCACTGACAATTGTGTACGTGACCAGCTATATATATATGTTGTACCGGAGAATTGTTGATGACGACGCGGCCCCAGCGTAGAGTTACCGAGCTACGTGAATTACTGAATACGTATAGCTATGAATATCACGTGCTCGATATGCCCTCCGTCAGTGATGCCGTCTATGATAGCCTGTTTAGTGAGCTGAAACAACTTGAATTTGAACATCCTGATTTGGTAACAGCTGACAGCCCAACGCAGCGTGTCGGTAATGAACTGAAGGGCGGATTTAAAAAGGTCCAACATAGTAGCCGTATGCTCAGTCTGAACGACGTGTTTGACCGCGGCGAAGTCGAAGCATGGGTACGGCGTATGGATAAGCTGCTGCCTGGCCGCAAGCATGAGTTTTTCGCTGATATCAAAATGGACGGATTAGGCTGTGCTCTTGTGTATGAAGATGGTGTGCTTGTTCGTGCTTTGACCCGTGGCGATAGTTTTGTTGGCGAGGACGTGACGAACAATGTCCGGACGATTGCCAATGTTCCCCTACGGCTACGAGTTGCCAAAGGTTTCGAAAACTTTTTGCAAGGTCGAACCGAAATTCGCGGTGAAATTGTCATGCTGAAAAAAGATTTCGCCCGACTGAATGAACAGCGCCGAAAAGCAGGCGAGCCAGAGTTTGCCAATCCGCGCAACTTGGCTGCCGGTACGATCCGTCAGCTCGATCCTCGACTTGTGGCTGAGCGACCACTGACGTTCATCGCCTACGACATGCTGCGCGATGACCCAGGCGAAATCCCGACACATGTGTTTGCGTATGAGACAATAACAGCGCTTGGTATTCGGCGCAACCAGCAAGCAAGCGTGTTTACAAACCTCGACGACGTCATGCACTTCGTTGACGAGTGGGGTGAAAAACGACATGACCTGCCATTTAATACTGATGGCTTAGTTATCAAAGTGAACGATCGTGTACAGTATGTAGAGCTTGGTGTGGTAGGTAAGCAACCTCGTGCAGCGGTTGCATACAAGTATGCTGCCGAGCAAGCGACGACGGTAGTCAAAGACATCGTGATTAGCATTGGTCGGACTGGAGCAGCTACGCCAGTGGCGGTGTTTGACCCTGTGGTGGTAGCGGGCACCACGGTACAGCACGCGAGTCTGCATAATGCTGATGAAATCGCACGATTGGATGTGCGCATAGGTGACACTGTTGTCATATTCAAAGCAGGCGATATCATTCCGCAAGTCGAAAGTGTTGTCACGGAACTGCGGCCAAAATCGGCTCAAAAATTTGATTACAAAAAGGCCCTGACCGAACAATATCCTGAGTTGGAGTTTGAGCGTCAAGGCAAAGATGTCGTTTATCGAGTCAAGGGTACAAATAGTGACTTGATACTCAAACGATCCGTTGAATATTATGCGTCCAAGGGCGCGCTTGATATTGATACACTGGGTGAGAAAAATGTCGTCGCACTTGTTGACGCTGGACTGGTCAAGGACATTGCTGATATCTATACACTGACAGTCGACGATCTGCTAAAGCTCGATCGTTTCGCTGACATTTCCGCAAACAAGCTCATAGATGCTATTCAAGTTAAAAAGACCCCACTGCTTGAAAAATTCATCCTAGGTTTGGGTATTCGCCATGTTGGCGCGCAAACGGCGATTGATTTGGCGAATAAATTCCAATCTATGAAAGCGCTGGCAGCTGCGACGATTGAACAGCTGGAAGAGGTTGAGGGTGTCGGTAAAGTAGTGGCTGAAAGTATTGTGGCATGGTTTGCCGACGAGGATAATCTGGCGCTGCTCGAAAAGTTTGAAGCGCTTGGCGTTAGGCCATACTATGAAGAGAAATCCGGCAAACTGACAGGCAAGAGCTTTGTCGTAACCGGCACGCTCGAGAGTATGGGCCGTGACGTGGCGGCTGACAAGATTCGGGCGCTTGGCGGCGGATTTCAGACAAGCGTTGCCAAGGATACTACATATTTGGTTGCTGGTGGAAAAGTTGGAGCGAGCAAGTTAAAAAAAGCTGAACAGTACGGTACAAAGGTTATAGACGAAAAAGAATTTATAACGATACTGAATGGATGATGAAGATCTACTATGCGCGACG
>CAZCYG010000101.1:0-3218 GCA_964502795.1 uncultured Candidatus Saccharibacteria bacterium
CCTAGCATATCCATACTCAGTCGCTGTGCAGCATAAAATGGCATGTTGGGGATTGCCAGTGTGCTGATGTTCTGGATATCCAGCGCCGCTGTCTGGACAAAATCTTTCATTTCACCTGCGCTTAGTCCACCGGGAATATACAGCCCCGCGACAACCAGCAGACACATAAATGCGATGATGATCAAACCATAGCCGATTTGGTACCGGAATTTGTAGGTAAAGAAATCAGACAGCAGTCTTGCCATGTCGTTTTATTATAGCACGAGGAAGCGAGAGAAATATCGAGAGCTTGCTCGCGTATTTCCGAGCAACGATGTGCTATCCAAAGGATAGCACGAGGAGATGAGCAACCTGAATCTCAAAATTGATAAATAACATAAATTATGCTATAATAAAAATATAAGGGCTATCATTACGAATAGCCTGGAACCTGCGGCATCGCCGCACAATTAGACAGGAGATCAAAATGCACGGAGAGGAACCGGGCGGACTTGGCGCGAGTGTTGCCGAGTGCGCCGAATACGTGTTCATCGACACGCACTACCTCGATAGCGCAAACGCCCCGCAGAATGCGCTTGTGTACCAGATCATCCGCAACGCTCTCGCCTACATCGTTCATGATAATGAGGACGCCTATGTGGCGATTCTCAAGATCCCGGTCGATGACGTATGGATCCTGGAGACGACGCTGCGCTGGGTCGAGGACAATCTCGATGACAACGCCGCCGACGAGGTTCGCGAGCGCCGTCATCGGATTCAGTTCTACATCGCGGTGCATCATGCGCGCTAACATTCAGCTGTTCGTGCGCAGGCCGAGCAGGATCTCCTGTCTCGCGCCCAAAGTTTTCAAAATTTGAAGATTTTGGGCACGTTTCGATAATCCAAGGTCTTTCATGTCCGGATGCAGTGCAAGGTGACAGCGAGGAGCACAGCGTAGCCGTATCGAGCATACGGCTAACGAGCATCGGAGCTGGCAACGCAGCAATGCGCCGGGATGAAAGGCCGACTATTCGTGTCGTTTGTCGAGCGACATAAAGCGCAGACGTTCCGGATGGAAGTATAGTTCGACTTTGCCGGTCGGACCGTTACGGTGTTTGGCAATGATCAGATCAGTCACATTTTGGCGGTCGGTGTCGGGATTATAGTATGCTTCGCGGTAGATGAACATGACGATATCGGCATCTTGCTCGATGGATCCTGATTCGCGCAAATCTGCCAGTTGCGGCACCTGCGGGCTGCGTGATTCGACGCTACGGCTCAACTGACTGAGGGCTATCACGGGTACGTTTAATTCGCGGGCCAATAGTTTCAGACCACGGCTGATCTCGCTCACTTCTTGGACGCGGTTGCCATCGCTACGCGCGCGGCTGGCCTGCATCAGCTGCAAATAGTCGACTACTACCAGTCCGAGCGGCGCATTGTGTGCGGCGCGACGGGCTTTGGTGCGCATTTCGAGTACGGACAGTCCGGGTGTATCGTCGATATAGATCGGCGCTTCGGCCATTTCGCCCGACGCTTCGGACAACTTGCTAAAATCTTCGTCGCTCAGATTGCCGGTACGAATATTCCAGGCGTCCACGCCGCTGACATCGGCCAGCATGCGATCGATCAGCTGTTCTTTGCTCATCTCCAGGCTAAAAAACAGGACGGATTGTTTGTTGAGTGTCGCGATATTGTATGCCAGGTTGGTGACAAGCGTTGTTTTACCCATTGCCGGACGAGCCGCGAGGATGATCAGGTCGCTACGCTGCAATCCGGCGGTCATATTGTCCAGATCACGATATCCTGTTTTGACGCCGCGAATGGCACCTTTGTTGCGATGTAGTTCCTCTAGTCTGTCAAAACTCTCGAGCAGGATTGATTCGATACTGACCAGATCTTGTTTCAGGCTTTGGTCGCTGACGGCAAATAGCTCTGTTTCGGCCTTTTCCAGGAGTTCCTGGACGTTGAATTCTTCGTCATATCCCAGCTCGGATATATCGGTGCTGGCTTTGATCAGGCGACGACGGACGGCTTTTTGGGCGACCATGTCGGCATAGGCGCTGGCATGTGCGGCTGTGGGCACATAATTGGTTAGTTCGGTCAGATATTTTGACCCGCCGATATCCTCCAACTGGTCCTTTTTCTTTAATTCATCGGTAACGGTGAGGAGGTCGACGGGTTTGTGATGCTCAAACAGACGCATCATCGCGTCGAATATCATCTGGTGACGCTTGTCATAAAAATCGCGGGCGTTGGTAATTTCGGACACGTCTGCCAGTGATTCTTCGTCAATCAAAATAGCGCCGATCAGGCTCATCTCGGCGTCCAGATTTTGCGGCGGTATTTTTGCGTCGATTTCCTTTTTGGCGCTCATGGTGCTGTCTCGTCTAATGTTACCTCTTGTCCACCTCCCATCATATCAGCTATTTTGGCTAATCGTTCATCGTTGGGGGGTGCCGCAGTAGGCAGCGTAATAATATATAGCTCGTCAAACCCGACATGGGTAAGGGCCTGGTTCAGCTGGGTCTGGTATTTGACCTCGTCCAGCTTTGTTTTGTTGAACTTGCGGCCGGTATAGAGCGTCAAGGTGTTGCCATCCAGTTTATGAGTGCATTTTGATAACACGCTGTGGAGTGCCAGCAAATGTTCCTTGGTATAGTCGATTAGCGCGTCCCAATCGATTACGTCAGGCTGTTTTCTTGGTATGGATGGTTTTTTGGCTGGCGGCGTGCCTGGTTGTGGCGTTGGAGCGGTGACGGATTGTTTAACGGTGGCTACTGGAGCGGTGACGGCCACGGCGGCAGTTTTGGCGACATGTGTCGTCGATGGTTTGGACGCGATCGCACCGACAAGCACGGTCAGGAGTTTGAGCCCCGGCTGCGGTGATTGGAGGACTGTCAATAACCCGTCCAGGAGTGTAACCAGTTGCGGTTGGTCAGCGAGACGTTGGCGCACGGCGGTAATGAGCTGGTCGGTGAGGACAGTTGACTGGATACCTTGCGATTCCAGCGCGTCAAGTTGGTTGATAACCCCTACGGTGTCGCTATTTGCTATGGCTGCAAGCAGTGACTCGACGGCGTCTGTTGGCGCAAGCCCAAGTGTTGCTTCGACCAAATCGAGTGTAATGCCCTGACTGTCGTCGGCAAATCCGGACAACTGATCAAGCAAACTGATACTATTGCGAAAGCTGCCGTCGCCACGTGCGGCAATGGCGGCTAGCGCATCATCGGTGATCT
>CAZCYG010000102.1:0-3203 GCA_964502795.1 uncultured Candidatus Saccharibacteria bacterium
ATTTTATCTCTGGAGCACTTTATAATAGTGAAGAATTGCGTACAGCACTCACGCTCGTGATCCTAGGAGTAATTTTAGTCACAATGGGTCTTGCTTTCATATCGCTTGGTAACTTTCAAGAACAGCAAATCTGGCGCGTGGCAACACAACTAGATCAATTCGCAAAAGACAACCAGTTTCAGCATATACGCGATCAGATCATCCAACCGCAGGGAATCGTATGGTCACAAAACGGTATCCCCCACCTGAAGACAAATGCTATTGTCACACCACGATATGAAATAGCGACAGTTGTTGTTCATAGGGCAGATGGCGATTCTGATTGGGCGCAAAGTTATATACGAATCCCGCTTGCAACACATCTACCAAACATGGTGATTAGCTCGACAAGTTACCCTATACTCGCGAAAGGCGAAAAGATTGAACTGGAGGGCGACTTTAACAAATATTTTTCAGTATACGCTACAAAGGAACAAGAAGTGACAGTTCGCTATTTTTTGACACCAGACATAATGGCTGCACTTATTGATACCTGCAAAGGATACCATATCGAGATCATTGATGATAATTTTATTTTGTATCTGGTAGTGAATTGGCCAGCCAATTGGTTTGATCGTTCGCTGTGGGATAGAGCGGACAAAATTTACGAATCAATCGGTAGAAAACTGCAAGAAAGTGCCGAACAATATAAAGGGACGGCAATCAGTCAGCCGCACATCGAGAACATGCCCGTAGTAATGACGTCTGATGGGCAAGCGAGTAATCACTTGGTACGTAAAATCTCATTTGTTGACCATCTATTAAGAATCACTATCTGGATTTGCCTGGCTTACACGGCTTATGCGGTCATAAGCAAGTTCATTGGATTCTAGCACTCAAGACTGTGGGATGACTCGTAATTGGCGCTGCGTAAATAGCTTTTGGGCAGTTCGTCTCTGACATATGCCAAGAATTCACTCGCACTCCCCATAGCATACAAGACATCGTATTCGATAGAAACATGTGCCATATCAGCGTAGAGTTTGCTCCTGTACTTTAATAGTTCCAGATATGACCGGGCAAGCGATTCGTCCCGTGTCTCGCCCTTTTTCTGAGTATAGATGCCGTCCCATACAACTGGCTTTGGTTCAGCCATGTACTTATCGAAGGCTTCCTGACGTCTTGCATCATTTGTCACTACATGGACAATCGTGGCGTACTTTGCCAGATCGCGTGCGATTCTCCCGCCTGTGTGCACGACACTGCCCGTCGTGTCGATAACCGTATTTCTATCTAGCGATGGGTCTGCCAATCGGCGGATCGTTCGGTTCATTACCTTTTTCTCGATGGCAAGATATTTTTGCTGACGCTCCGAAGACCCCTGTTTATACGGTTGCATCATCCACTCAGCGACACCCTCAATGCCCGCTGGGTATCCACCATCCTGTAAAATAGGGGCAAGTTCCACCTCGACCTCGTCATCTACACATACTTTGTCAAAGTCCGCTTCGCGTTCCAGGATATCTGCCCAATGAGATTTACCATGATTAGACATAGCCACCAAAGCTATTGACAGTCTATTGTCATCCATGCGGGCATCAAAATCAGATTGGGTAAGTGTTTCAAGTAGCATCATAGCAATGAATACTGTAATATTTTTACCGTTAGCGTGCAAGCGTAAATAGAATGAATAATGGCCCTTAGATAGACATATTTACATATTTATGCTATAATATAAATATGATAACTAGTGAGCCTATCAATAACGGTGAATGGCCTATCACTTATGGCGACAGGGAGTATCCTGGAGTACTGCCAGAACTGCCAGAAGACGCTGGATTCGCCGAGCAGTACTATCACGCAGTAAATACACTCAATTACTTAACAAGGGGTGTGATCCTGGCCGAAGAACGTCAGCGAAGAATGGATATTTTCACCAAGCTTGCTACGCACACTCTAGAAATTTGCGAGATAAAAGGCAGTCGGCCATCACGACCACTTGTTCACCACGGCAAAGCAATCCAGTCAAAAGACATACGCATCTGGGGTCCAATGGAAACCGTGAGCTTTCGGGTCGCGACATCGCGACGTACCGTTATCCGCCAGACGGACTTTGGCCCGAGATTCGACACTGTTCGTTTCCCCCGCAGACAATCGCAGCCATTCAGTATACACATGTTTATAGGAGATCCTCGAGATGAGGAGCAAAGACGCATATCGTTTGAGCCAAGTGATCCCGGAAGGATAGCTATAGCTGGAATAGCCCCCGAAGAAGATGTCTGGGATGACACTGTTACATTAATCGATGATTATCTAACGCGCGCCAAAGATGGTCATGCCATCGAACACTAGGCTTCCTACTGATAATTTTACACAACCAAAACAATATCTAACCACGCGAAAACCATGAAAAAACACCATCCAGAGGACGGTGTCTTTTCATGGTTGCGGGGGCAGGATTCGAACCTGCGACCTTGTGGTTATGAGCCACACGAGCTGACCGGGCTGCTCCACCCCGCGGCATATAGTAGAGATTACTCGAGTAAGTATAGCAATTTACTGCTTATTTTGCAATCCTTGCCTGTTGCCACCAAACAAAAAGTCCATCCATTGCTCGAACGGCGACGGCTCAGGCAGATTGCTTTGAACGATTGTTGGTGACTGCGAGACGGCATCAACCGCCTTTGCCTGAGCAGAATTAGGCGGCAATACGATTACCTTTTCGCCTGGTTCCGCCAGCCCTAGGCGTCGTTTTGCTTCCAACGATAGATATTCCTGGCTTTTGTAATACTTTTGTTCGTACTGGAGATTTTGCGTCTGCAACTCAACGAGTTTTTGCTGCCGACGCTTATCATCAACCTGACGTTGCAGCACATAGTTATGCTGTACCGCCTGCACCGACGCCCACACCCAGCTGACTGCGATAATTGCAGCAATCATGAGCACAACGTTATTTATGGTGATATAACGGTGTTTGAAGGTGTAGATAAAGCGTTTGAGTTTTCTGTTTTGCATTGTTTTCACTATTATAACACCGGCGGGTCGAGTGAAGCGAAAGCTTGCTTTCATTTCCGAGACAGCCCGGTGCTATATTTGTGCAAAGGGTACGAATATAGCGTAATACGACCATAAGATGATAGAATAGTGAGCGGCGCAATGCGCACAATGCGGGGCTGTAGCTCATCGGTTAGAGCAGGCGGCTTAAATAGTTCTTTCTAAATTAT
>CAZCYG010000103.1:0-3182 GCA_964502795.1 uncultured Candidatus Saccharibacteria bacterium
GACAAAAGTAACGATAATCAAAAGGGATTTCTTTTGGTCGTCTGATGTCATGAGTATTAGGATTGAAGATGTCTTGAATGTGTCTGCGACAGTCGGTCCGTTATTTGGGTCTCTGACCGTTGCTAGCCGTGTGATGAGTACAATCGACCATTTTAAGATTGATCATTTTTGGCGTAATGATGCACTTCGCTTAAAACATATAATTCAGGGTTATGTGATTGCTCAGCACAACAAAATAGACACTGCACATTTGGCAAAAAACGATCTAATAGAGACGTTGATCGAGTTAGGTCACGATAGTAATTGATATAAATACAACATTGTAAATAAGTCATCGAATTGAAAATAACAGATTAATAAAGACAATTTTATTCATTTATAGTTATAATCACATCACCAGTTATTGACATTTTGTAATCCTTATGCTAAATTCGTACTAGGCTTCAACAAAAACAAAAAACGCCTAAACCTTAACAACATAAATTGTTTGACCGTGAATCGGTAATAGTAATAAATTATTACTTACACCTTGTGAGTATCGCACCTTTGATTACCATTACCGACAAGCGCTCCGTCAAACCTCACGTTAGGCGTAGAGCCATCGGTAGAAGTACCCGCACCTAGTTAATCCTTGTTACAAAGGTAACCGTGAGACTACTAGGTGTGAGCGGAAACTATCGAACAATCGACATGCTCCCGCAAGGGAGCGGTCAGATGTCACGAGTGACAAGCTGATTATTGGAGCACGCGCCCTTTTATATATTTAGCGGCGGTTGTAGCAACCAGATCATTATGGTTTGTCACTCTGACTCCAGGAATTTATATCTACTATGCTATCTAAGATTCTCATCATTTTAGGTCTCGCGGCAGCGGGACTTCTTTTCATTGTTTTCGCCACTATATCTCCTTTTGAGGGGGGTGCAGTGGCAATATTAGCGGTATTTCTACTGAGCTATGTCGTTATACTGTGTGCCCTTACATTTAGTCTGAGATTAGTGAGCATACTGGTGAACAGAGTTCATCGGCAGATAAGTGGGACAAAGACTAAACCCCTATCATTGAAGAGAGCATATTATTATTCGTCGGTCATAGCGCTTGCGCCGGTAATTATCGTAAGTCTAAAGTCAGTCGGTGAAGTTGGTGTTTATGAGCTCGTTCTTGTCGGGCTATTTGTTTTTCTGGGGTGTGTTTATGTGGCAAAGCGGTCCGATTCATAGTATCTCCTATAAGCGGTTATGATATTATAAATACAAGTTATGAATCCAGAATCAGCTCCTCAGATTAATCCAGAAAATCGTGAACCTGTTCAGAGTAGCGGGGAGCATGCCAATACTGGTTATGAAGTGGCAGCCGATGGGGCGCGTGAACGCGAGCAGGCGATGCAACAAGTTGATCGTCAGTCGAGTCCACCTCCGCCGCCACCAACGACAGTTCCTCTTCCTCCGTCGGTTGTTGCGTTGCCGACTGTTTCTCAGTCTGATGACACGACAGTGGGACCAACCATTGCAAACGATGATGATGTGATTGAAAAAGAGTGGGTAGACAAGGCAAAAAAGATTATCGCTGATACGCAGAATGATCCGTACAGAAGGGAGCAAGAGGTAAATAAGCTCCAGATTGATTATCTCCGCAAGCGTTATGGTAAAGAGCTGGGTATCTCAGACTAAAAGTGTGGGCTAAAATAGAAGTATGGCAGGCGTTCTGATCTCGGCATTCATAGGTATATGCGTTATTGCAGGTCTGATTATCATTGTCTTTACCCAATACAAAAAAACATTACGTGAAGCAAAGAACTATGAACGTGGACTCAAGATGGTGCCTATGTTCATTCACCTACCTCCTTCGAGTGAAGATATTGAAAAAGGTCAAAGGGATGAACGTGATCTGACGGAGGAAGTAATCTCCGAAGCTCAAATAATGTATAACATTATCGCAAGCACGGCGACGAAAGGTTTTAAAAACAAGATATACGGTCAAAGACATTTCTCGTTTGAAATCATCGCCAAGGGCGGGTTGGTACATTATTATGCGGTTGTCCCTATGGTTTTGGTTGACGTTATCAAGCAAGCTATCGCGGCAGCGTATCCATCTGCCCGGTTAGAAGAGGTGAGCGAACATAATATATTCAGTCAAGCTGGAAAGATGAGCGGTGTGATAGGGGGAGAGTTTACCCTTAAAAAGAAATTCGTGTATCCAATAGCGACATTTCAGGAAACAAAACGGGATGCTGCCCGTGCGCTTTTAAATGCCTTATCTGCAGCATCACGAGAGGATGGTGTCGCCTTGCAGTTTTTGATACGGCCAGCGGGTGAAGGATGGGTGCGGGCTTCTGTGGATGCAGCAAAGAAGATCAAAGAGGATAAATTAAAGAACAAAGGACTGGGTATTAAGGGTGCGAGCGGGATGGCGGAGTTGCTATGGAAACCACCAGAGACACCAGAGGAGAAAAAACCCGAGGAAAAGCAGCTGACGTCACTCGAAGAGGAGATGATCAAGGCGATCGAGGAAAAGACACGCTATCCAGGCTATGAGGTGCTGGTGAGGATTGTCGTATCGTCCAATACGACGGAACACTCGCAGGGCTTGCTAAAGAATATCGTTGCTGCCTTTGCGCTATTTGATTCGCCAAGTAATAACGGATTCAAGTTTAATCCTTCACGGAATATCGAGGACCTGGTAACGTCATTTATATTCCGATTTTTTCCGCAGACTGTCAGTCAAAATATCCTCAATAGTGTTGAGATGGCAACAATATTCCATCTGCCAGATCAAAATAGTATCCCAACATCGAAAGTAAAGCGTCAGATGAGCAAGCAGGTTGATGGACCAACTGAATTAATGGATGAAGGCTTGTTGATTGGTGTGAATGAATATCGTGGTATCAAGAAAGAGATCAGGCTTAGTGATAATGATCGACGGCGACATACGTATATTATCGGACAGACGGGTGTCGGTAAGTCAGGATTCTTGGAAAATCTAGCATTTCAGGATATGTATAATGGCAAGGGGTTCGCGTTTATTGATCCACACGGTGATTCCGCTGAAAAGTTACTGGCAAACGTACCGAAGGAACGTGTCGAAGATATCATTTATTTTAATCCTGGTGATTTAGATAACCCGATCGGTCTAAATCTATTTGAGTGGGAAACTGAAGATCAAAAAGATTTTTATTTAAGGGCAGT
>CAZCYG010000104.1:0-3156 GCA_964502795.1 uncultured Candidatus Saccharibacteria bacterium
CTACTCCGAAATTCGCAATCGCCATATACTCGTGAGCGATCCGGGTATAATAACGGCCTTCCTGGGGGTACAGCTGAATCGCTTTCACGTACTTTGGAATACTTTCCTCAGTCGATGCCGGCATCCGAGCCGCAGTACCAGCAGAAACATCCGCCATGAAGACCTTGCCCATGAAGACGAAGATGAAGGCGACACCGGCCGATACCACCATAAAGACGAAGGCAAGGGCGAGAGCGAATTTCGGAGTAGCCCGGAACGAAAGCTCCCAATGCCGCTCTTCTGACCCGCTCTCCTGGAGAAGTGTCGCGAGAGCGAGAGCTGAAAGAAGAACGCCAAGAATGAGGATTGTTGCATTGATCGGCGAAACAAACCCCGCTACGAAAAGCATGACCGCGACCGACCAGAGGCCGAGCGAAGCGATCTTGTTCTTTGTTTTGTCCATCGTCAGGAGATACAGACCGATTGAGAGGAACGAGAACCAGACAACCAGCATAAGAATCGTCCCGACGACACCGATCGTTGCCAGTGCCTCAGCGACCAAGCCAGTGCCCTGGTAGAAGCGGAGTGTATAGAGCGCGTTACCATTGAACTCCTGCGGACGGAAAAGCGAGAAATCATAGCCATAGGTAGCTAGTCCTGATCCTGTTAGAAAGTTCGTGCTGAGTGACTCCTTCACAATCTGCCAAGAGAGTTTCATATTCGGGGTCACTTCGACCGGCAGGGTCGCACGGACGAGTTCGTTCGCCCCAATCATGAGGAAGGCAAGTACCACGACAAAAATCACCATCGGCATCCATGTCAGCGTTTCGGTCGGACGGACAATCTGGGCGAGGATATAGATGAGGAAGAAACCAAGACCAGCCAAAACGACCGGCCAGGTCACGAACGGATACAGCGCGAGGAGGAGGAAGAGATCGAGCACGAGAGCAATGCCGAGCACACTCGTCACTATGAGCCGGAAAGCGCGCGTGACGGCTGCATCCTCTCGATGAATGAGGAACAGCGCCGTGACTATGAGCGGTACAAGAAGCGCCAGGAAAAGCGTCAGGGTGGACATCGATCCGATGAGTGACAACGGGGCCATCGCTTCCCAGCTCGCCGGGAGGAATCGGAGCTGCATCACTACGAGGAAACTCCAGACAATGACAACGACACCGGCCGCGAGAAATGAACCAAGCATGAGATTCCGCCGACGCTCGGTGAAGTGACTCATGATGAAGAAGTAGGCCAAGACGAGTGCCGTGAGACCGATGAAACCACGTGATGGATCACCGAAAAAACCCCAGAAACTGTGCCAGCGATCGACTGAAAAAACCGTTGCCACAATCGAGAAGAGCCAGAACAGAATAATCGGGATATCGAGCGGTGTCCGGCGGATGCGCATCTCGCCGGTCATCACGCCCTTGGATACCCAGGCAACGAGACCAGCGAGGAGGCAAAAATAGAAAAAAATCTGCTTCTCGAACGCGATTCCCTGGAAAGTCAAACCCGTAAAGAAAATCGGGACGCCGAAGAACAAAAGCATGAGCACACCCGTGATAATGAGATCAAACGCCCTGGACGTACGGGCCTTGGATGCAGTCGGGTTATCAGTGGCTGCGGGACGAGTCGACGGCATCGCTACGGTTGGCTTTTCAGACATGAAATTAGCTTGGCTACCGAAACGCGCGAAAGATGGCTTTTCAGACGATTGCATAGCGCAATAATTACGTTAATCCAGTAATGAGCCTATTATACGCTACCCCAATTCCTCACGCAAGAAAGCCAAAATTAACGGAACTTCCCTACCTGACGCCTTGTAAGAATCTGATACCGGGCCGCCAAAAACCCAATCCAGCGTAGACAAGTCGCCTGTAAAACAGTCCGCACCAAATCAAACGTCCCATGTGCATTCATCCCAGAGAAGACGGATGCCACTTCTCTCAGAATCGTTCGGATACCCTCCCGCGGAGAATATCGGCTCAGAATCTGGCCACGAGACCGTTTGATAAGAACATGGGCAAACCCCTGATCAAATGCGCCTGTTCTGAAAGAAATATCGTTCGGACCAATAAATCTGCGTACCCCAATCGGCACAAAGGCCAGCCCACCGTGCTTGACGGCTAACCAGCGAAGCAGGGTCTCAATAATCGCCCATGATCTCGTGTTAAATCCTGCAATATCAATCTGAAGCAGCATCCCACGACGGTAGAAAGAGTTCGATAGAGAACCAAATGGATTAATCAATGGAAGGGAGTTTATAACCGTATTCACCCAAGCATAACGGCGAAGCGCCGTATGTGTCCCGAGCTTTCTCGCGATTAGGTAGTGTTCATATTGCATGAATCGATTACCGACGGTCTCTGGAGTGGCCATTTCATACCCACCAATTCCAACCACGTAGTTCAGTCCATTTATGTGGAATATATAACGCAACAGCCAGTCAGAACTCGGGGCACAGCCACTCCGGGTAAACCCCATCCACTCAACATCGGAAGATGAAACTACGACCGCAAGACAATCAGAGAGGGCCCTGCTGCCAGAGTAAAACTCAAAGCGGATCTTTGTGCCAGACCTGAGTGTCGACCGACTCGGAGCATACATACAATTCTCCCCAACCCTTGGCTCGGGCGACATCACCACAATCTCATACTGGTCCGTCGGATACTCTTGCCATGCGACTGCAGCTAACGTTTCTCGTAATCCCTGACCCGTGTCAATTACGATTACGGAAAAGGTTGGGAGTCGACCATTCTCACTCCCCAGCACGACAATCTGATGCCTATACGCTGCTAACCGGCCCTCTGACTCGTATTTGTACGCATAGGAACCAACTCCTATACGAGTTTTATATGCTTCAATGGCATGATACAAAATCGGTCGCTCCCTTGGTGAAGCATCAGCGATACAATCAAGTATCATTTTGGCCGCGCGCTCACCACACTTTCCATCATTGTAAGAGAAGAGTTCGGCAATCAATTTTTTCCGCTCCCGCCGATAATATTCTTTGTCTTCAAGCGCGTCAATAATGCGAGCGCGCATATCAGCTGGATTGGCGAAAGTTATTACCCGACCATCTCGCTTAATCTCTTGTTCGATACTCCCCGAGAACGTCAGTGCCGTATTCACGCCACGCCGATACTGACGCCGCTCCTTGTGAGTTCGATCAAGATACTC
>CAZCYG010000105.1:0-3146 GCA_964502795.1 uncultured Candidatus Saccharibacteria bacterium
ATTGCAACAGGTCGGCAATGTCGGGCCAGCGGTCAAGCGTTTTTGCGATGTCTGACCCAATGAGAAATATCAACGAGTCGCCCGGAAATGCTTGTTGCAGCAGCGGAAGTGTCGATGCAACGGTGAACTGATCGGATAGTGAATCTGGCTGCATGACCTGTAAACGGTCGTCCGACCGGATTGCTTGCTCGATCATTGCGATTCTATGTGTGATATCGGTGGCACTTGCTTTGCCACGGGGTTTTGGCTCGGGCAAAAAAACAACTTTGTCTAGGTGTAGATTGGTAAGCACTTCGGTAGCAAATGCCATATGCCCATGATGAACAGGATCAAATGTACCAGGATAAATACCAACTCGTCGGGTCATATGAATAATTATAATTGAAGTCTGGTATTTGGAGCTAACGTAATGGTAGAAAAGTCCGTGGATAGGGGCGAGCGATGCTCAGCCCCTATCCACGTCGATGTGCTGGGTTTTGGCTGCCGCGTTGGCGTGCGGTATTGCCGTAATGACGAATGAGAGTGTTGAACCCAACAAACATTAAACTCTCGTCATATCGTGATGCGGATTTGCGCCGCACCTATCCCGGAGTATGCAGCTACTGCACTTTTGCTGCTTCTGTGTGGACACTTTGCCGTTCGACATGCCTAATCTTACCGGCAGTTTAACCACCCATAGTCACATCAACGGATGCGACATTTTTATCATAGCATTGTGGATTATGGTGACAAAGAATAAGCACTAATCGTCTTTGGATATGATTACACCCCCGGAGTCGGAGGTGTAATCATCCTTTCCAGGGGTGTAGTGCAGCAGGGTTCTTACTCGCCTGCTGCGATGTCGGTGCGGTACTGCATGCCGCGCCAGTTGATGCGCTTGACCGCTTCGTAGGCACGCCTTTTCGCTTCCCCGACAGATGGTGCTGTCGCCGTCACGCTCAGTACGCGTCCACCAGCGGTGACGAACTGACCGTCACTGTTCTTTGCCGTACCTGCGTGGAACACGGTGACGCACGGAATCTGCTCGGCGTCCTCGATGCCAGTGATGACGTCGCCGGTCACTGGAGCGACCGGGTAGCCTTCACTGGCAAGGACGACCGTGACGCTGGCACCCGACGACGCCAGCTGCTTGCGCGGCAATTCTTCACCACGGGCGGCGTGCTGCAGCACCTGACCCAGATCGACGTCGAGCGTGCCAACGATGCTCTGGATCTCAGGATCACCGAACCGGATGTTGAATTCCAGTACGTAAATTCCGTTGTCCGTCAGCATCACACCGCCGAACAGCGTCCCGCGAAAATCGTCCAGCTGTTTCAGCACCGGATCGATGATTGCCGCCAACTCGCCCAGTGACGGACCACCCGACACAGGAGTGAATGACCCCATGCCGCCGGTATTTGGACCCAGATCACCATCCAACAGCCGCTTGTAGTCGCGCGCAGATGGCAGTAGTGACCAACTGTCGCCCGAGCAGACAGCAAAGAACGACATCTCCTCGCCTTCTAGGGCTTCCTCGATGACGATCGAGCCCTTTTTCAGCTTGGACTGTGCATCGGCGACAGCTTCTTCGACGTTGCGTGTCACCAGCACGCCCTTGCCAGCGTTGAGGTAGTCGGTCTTGATGACATAGCCAGACCAGTGCAGACTTCTGATGAAGTCTTCGGCTTCCGCTTGTGCGCCCGAAACATCACCGGCTGGGAACACAACGAAGTATTCGGCCGTCTTAACGCCTGCTTGGGTCAGAAGGTCTTTCATCCAGACCTTGCTGCCTTCCAGACGTGCGTCGAGCGCGCCCGGTCCGTAGACCAGTTTGCCACGCCCGCGCAATACGTCGGCCAACCCGTTCACCAGCGGATCTTCGGGCCCGATGACAAACAGGTCGGCATCGAGCTCCTCTGGCGAGGTACTGACAGAGCCGGGAATTCCGGTCCGCCCTGGCGTGACAACGACATCGTAGCCGTCGGCTGCCAGTTTCCATTGCAACGCATGTTCCCGTGCGCCGCTGCCTACTACCACGATCCTCATGACCGCTCCTTGATCTCACTGAGGTTGATAACGCCGTTCAGGATGTCCCTGAGTACGGCCGGATAGAGCTGACGCTCTTCCTCCTTGATCCTTTCGTGGAGTGTCTCCTTATCGTCGGTATCGTAAATCGGGACGGGGACCTGCCTGATGATCCAACGTTCGTCGTCCAATCGCTCGGTGGCGATATGGATGGTGGTTCCGGTCTCGGTGACCTCACCCCGTTTGTACGCTGCCAGTGCATCAGCGACCGCATGATCGCCCTTGAACAGCGGCAACAGTGCGGGGTGGATGTTCAGGATGTGCCCCGGGAATCCGGTAAAGATCACCGGATGCAGCACGGTCATGAATCCCGCCATGGCGACGAGATCAATGCCAGTGCTTTGAAGTGTTGAGGATACGGTCTGGGTGAAACCTTCCCGATCCCAGTCATCACCGACTTTGGCTCTCCAGCCAAAGTCGCACCGGTCGATGAACTCGGTCGAGACGCCAGCCTGTTCGGCGATGCCGAGTGCCTTGCAGGGCTTGTCGACCAGTACCAAACTGATCGGTAGCCCGTCCTCGATCATCGACTCCAGCAAGCTTCCTGTGCAGGAAGCCATAACTGCGAGTTTCACAGTGTGTTCCTTTCGGTCGAATTGTACATGTGCGAACACGGTCTAAGCACCGTAACTACTGATTGTAATTCAGAACAAGGAGTATGCAACCATAAGCAAGGTTGCGTGTCTCATGGTGGGGCGGACAACAACTCCTTTTTTAGGTGGGTCTCTTGATTCTAGGCTCCACTGGGGGGTGTTTCGTTGCAGGTCGATATGCTCGTGTACGTAACAGATCTCTTGTAGTAATCATTGTTAGTGTTGTATGTTGCTCCACCGCCAATAGCTGTATGATTGCAAAGATAATATGCTGCTGTCATCCAAGATGTTTCACGAAACCCTAGTCGTCGATATCTGACATCGGTCGCAGGTGATGGCAACATGTTCCATGCACTCAGCACATAATCGGTGCCGTTGCTTAGGTAGACATAACATCCAGCGGTATTTCCTACGCCCTTGAGAGATTGATCACTTTTAGGCAGGTTTGCTGAAATCCCAGGAACCCATTGGGCCGTTGCGGTCACTGAT
>CAZCYG010000106.1:0-3119 GCA_964502795.1 uncultured Candidatus Saccharibacteria bacterium
TGATTGCTGTTGAATCATACCTCAGTCTCCTCTTTTAGCTCAACGCTACCTTTTGACCGTTCCTCGATAAGCTTTAATGTAAAGCTTTTTGTCTTGGATACCGGACGTGTCTCTACGATGTGCACCTTGTCGCCCATATGTGCTTCGTTGTTTTCATCGTGAGCGGTGTATTTACGACTGACAGTGTACTGCTTGCCATAAATAGGATGAGTTTGACGGGTCGTCACCGTCACGGTAATGGTCTTGTCTCGTACGTCAGACGTTACGATACCGACTAGTGTCTTCGCCATCTTATTTTTCTCCTTCTTTCAATTCTTCCGCGCGAATTGCTGTTTTGATACGAGCAATTTCCTTGCGGGTCACTGTGATCACGCGTGGATTGACCAATTCGCCAGCACGATGACCGCGCCTTGCTTCGAGCAAATCGTTCTGCTTGGTAGCCAAATCATTCTTAAGATCTTCAAGTGATTTTACGACAGGAGCTTCTTTTGACTTGGTTGCTTTGATCGCTTTTGCGGTTTTTGCTTCAGCCATGCTACATCTCCTCTCGCTTGATAAATTTAGTCTTTACTGGCAATTTGTGCGCTGCAAGGCGCATTGCTTCGCGGGCCACTTCTTCCTGGACACCCTTCATCTCGAACAAGACGGTGCCGCTCTTCACTTTGGCGACAAAGAATTCAGGATTACCTTTACCGCTACCCATCTTGACATCCTGCGGTTTGCGGGTACGTGGCGTGTGCGGAAAGATACGAATCCAGATCTTACCACCACGTTTGATGTAGCGCGTCATCGCCTGACGAGCTGATTCGATCTGGCGGCTCGTGATATCGTTGTTCGTCTGTGACTGTAGACCGTAGTCACCAAAGGCGACGTAGTGACCGCGAGTCGCGATGCCTTCGTTTTTGCCTTTGCGTACTTTTCGGTACTTGGTTTTCTTAGGAAGTAACATTACCGATCCTGCCTTTCACCTTTGTAGATCCATACTTTGACACCGATGATACCAACACCAGGAGCATTCGCACGGGCGCTATGGAAATCAATGTCAGCACGAAGTGTGTGCAGCGGTACTGAGCCTTCGATGACTTTTTCGCGGCGCGCCATTTCGGCATTATTCAGGCGACCGGCGACCTGAATACGGATACCTTTGGCACCAGCATTCATCGTGTTCTGTGCGCTCATCTTGATCGCGCGGCGGAAGTTGATGCGGCGCTCAAGCTGGCGAGCGATATTCTCGGCAACCAGTTTGGCATCGAGTTCTGGTCGCTTGACCTCTTCGATATTAATACGAACTGGCAAGCTCGCAAGCTTTTCGATCTGCGTTTTAAGTTCGGCAACGCCTGCGCCACCACGACCAATGACAACACCAGCTTTGGCGGTGTGAATTGTCACGGTAATAAGGTTGGCAGAGCGCTCGATCTCGATACGGCTGATGGTTGGACGAGATGCAAACTTCTTTTCAATCAGTTCACGGATCTCAATGTCTTCTTTTAGCCATTTTGCAAAGTCTTTTTTGCCTGCGAACCAGCGTGAACTCCAGTTCTTGTGAACTTGCAGGCGGAAGCTAATTGGGTTAACTTTCTGACCCATTTTATTTCTCCTCCTTCTTGTCAGCAGCTGGTTTCGAATCAGTCTTAGCAGCTGGTTTTTTCTTAGGCTTTTCGGTACCAGACACTTCGACCAAAATGTGGCTGGTTTTCTTTTCGAACGGCAATGCGCGGCCACGGCTCGCTGGCTTGAACCGGCGAAGACGTGGGCCAGTCGTAACGCTCAATGCAGTGATCGTGAGACTTTTGGCATCAAGACCATGATTGTTTGTCGCGTTAGCGCGGGCACTTTCGATAACTTTTTTGACGGGTAATGCAGCACGTTTTGGAACATGCTCAAGGATAACGAGCGCGTCTGCGACGGTGCGACCCCTCACAAGGCTTGCCACCAGGCTTACCTTGCGCGGTGTCTGGTCGACACCTTTTGCAATGGCTCGGACAGTAAATGTATCAGCCATTACTTCTTGTCCTTTCCACCGTGTTTGCGGAATTTGCGCGTAGGACTGAATTCACCCAGCTTATGACCAACCATGTTCTCGGTGATCAAAACGGGTACATGCACGCGACCGTTATGTACGGCAAACGTAAACCCAACCATTTCTGGTGTGATTGTACTTGCGCGTGCCCAGGTCTTTGTAATTGTGCGGTCGCCGACGTTTAGCGCGGCCACTTTTTTGGCCAGTTTGGCATCAACGAATGGGCCTTTTTTCAGTGATCGACTCATGACTTACCTCTTCCTCTTTGCGTCGTGACGCGATTTAACAATCAGTCCGGCAACATCTTTACGACGGCGAGTACGGTAGCCTAGTGTCAATTGACCCCATGGCGTCCGTGGTGCCTTACCAGCACCATGACGACCACCGTCACCACCACCATGCGGGTGATCCGCAGCATTCATGACGACACCGCGAACACCTGGGCGGATACCCTTGCGGCGATTACGGCCAGCGCTACCGATCTTGATGTTTTGGTGCTGGACATTGCCGACAACACCAAGTGCTGCGGTTGCTTCCAGGCGGAACCGGCGAACTTCACCAGACGGCAAACGTACTTGTGCGTAGTCGCCCTCCTTGGCCATTAGCTGTGCTTTTACGCCGGCGCTGCGTACCATTTGTGCGCCTTTGCCTGGAGTGATTTCGATCGCGTAGATCTGGCTACCCACAGGAATCTGGCTCAGCGGCATGCGGTTGCTTGTTTCGATCGGCGCTTCAGCACCGCTTTCGATCTTTTTACCCTTGGTCATGCTGGTGTCGGCCAAAATATAGTGGTATAGACCATGTTGGTCTTTGACTCGAGCGATACGCGCGCTACGGTTTGGATCGTATTCGATTTCCTCGACCGTGACCTTTAAGCCAGCGGCTAGGTTGTGATTGACCAAGCGGTAATGTCGTTTGACGCCACCACCACGATGGCGGACAGTAATGCGACCAGTGTTGTTACGACCGGCGTTCTGTTTTTTGCTTTTGACCAAGCTCTTCAGCGGCTTACGTGTGGTAATATCGCTCAGATCCTGGCTGGTCATACCTCGGCGAGCAGGAGTAGTTGGATTGTATTGTTTGATTGCCATTACTTCTT
>CAZCYG010000107.1:0-3084 GCA_964502795.1 uncultured Candidatus Saccharibacteria bacterium
TTTGTATATCAATGTATTTGGCACCTGGATAGGCAGTTTTGGTATCGATACTGCCGCCGGAACGGTCGCGCCGTTAACGGGTGATGCGGTAGCAATGACAGCACCGACAGATGTCAATGCGCCAAATCTGCGCTTTGGTTTCAGGCCTGCATCTCATTCAATTGCATCGGCAGCATTCGCTACTACGGGTGGTACCGGTACAACTTTGACGCCAAGTGACGATGGTTACGGCGCAGCAGTATTAGCATCGACACAGCTAAACAAAGGTTCGAGCGCGACAGGTACGGGTACGGTACTGCGATCTGTTGCCAGCCCTCGCTCGGATCCATTTTCGATCATTATGATGACAACAGGATTTGGTATTGTTGCCGCGTCGGCAGCCATGTGGGTATTCCGACGCTGGCAAGAATCGCATTCGATGGTGACAGGACAATAACAACAAACAGATTTCTAAACTAGCACTCTTGATGTGCGGGAGCCAAGAGTGCTAAGCGCTCATCGCCATGCATCCCTGGGATAACCCATCTCGTCGATTTTTTCTCCAGTCCAGCGAGTAGTAGCACCTCTACTACTCGCATGGGCTTCACAAAGAATCACCGACCTAGGCCACCCCAGAAATACAGCGCAACGAGCTTTAGCACTCTTGACTCCCGAGTGCTAGTTTACTATACTAAATACAGATGACAAAAAGAGATTATTATGAAGTCTTAGGCGTGGGCAAGGATGCTTCAGCGGACGAGATCAAAAAAGCGTTTCGCAAGGCTGCCGTTAAACACCATCCAGACAAAGAGGGTGGTGATGAGACGAAATTCAAAGAAATCAACGAAGCCTACGAAGTACTGAAGGACCAGCAAAAACGCCAGCGGTACGATCAATTTGGTCATGCGGGTGTTGGAGGATCATCTGGCGGTGGTGCGGGTGGTAATCCATTCGAAGGATTTGGTGGGTTTAACGGTCAGAATGTGCATTTCGATTTTGGTGACGGCGGATTGGGTGATATATTCGGTCAGTTCTTTGGCGGTGCTGCCCAGTCCAGCGGTCCCACACGTGGCCGTGATGTTGAATCAACAGTAACACTAACGTTTGAAGAAGCGGTATTTGGTGTTGAGACAACGCTTGATCTGGATATGGACGATGAATGTGAGCATTGCCATGGTACGACGGTCGAACCAGGCTATAGTATGAAAACCTGCCCAACCTGTGGCGGGTCGGGTCAGCAAGTTCGTGTTGTCAATTCTATATTTGGTCAGATTCAGCAGGCAACAACTTGCTCAACCTGCAAGGGTCGCGGACAAGTGCCGGAAAAGGTTTGTACCGTCTGCGGTGGCAAGGGTACACAGCGTAAACGTCAGACAATTACTGTCAAAATTCCTGCAGGTATTGATGATGGTGCAACGATTCGTCTGCGTGATCGCGGCGAAGCGATTGGCGGCGGCGGGCGAGGTGATTTGTATGTCCATGTTCGGGTTAAGGCGCACAAACAGTTTACTCGCGAGGGTGATATTATCCTATCCGAGCAGCATGTCGGCATGATCGATGCGGCACTAGGAACTGAAATTGATGTTGATACTGTCGATGGCACGATTCGCATGAAGATCCCGGCAGGTACGCAGAGTGGTACTGATTTTAAACTGTCCGGGCACGGTGTACCGCATCTGCGCAGCGAATCACGCGGTCCACATATTGTGACAATTCTGGTTGATACGCCAACCAAATTAACCAAAAAGCAAAAAGAACTGCTACAGGAATTTGGCGGAGCTAAAAAGAAGCACGGACTATTCTAGGATAACGCTATGTAATTTGACATATAAATATTTCCATAGTATTGTATGTTTATCTTGGCCACTGTGGCTGAGTGTGAGTGAGAGAGGGTAAAAGAACATGGGTAGATATGCCGCCACCGGCACGTTGGCTGTGGTGACCATCGTAGCCTTCTGTCTGAAACTGCTTTTTGATCCGTTTCCGACGATCATTGTGGCAGCGCTTGGTGTGATTGCAGCGATTGCCTGGATCTTTGAGGGCCCGCTTGACTGCCATTCCCGCGATCGAAAGATGCAGCAATGTGAGACCGCTGCTCGCGCACGCGGCTTGCCGCCGCGACGTGCTTGGGAACAGAACAAGCGAGGGGCCGTGGTCGATACATTGCGACTTCGGCACATCGAACCGGGTATTCCTGGCATGTCGGAGCACCATCATCTCGTGCACGATTTGTCCGGTATTCCGACTGGTCTTTTGGGGCAACCCTTCACCGAGCCACCCGAAGACCGGCGTGATGACCCTGCCAACTGGGGGAGGGGCGACACATGATTAGTGTCGTCCCTCCCTTGGGAGGTTCCTCTCTCACGACTTCAAACAGCTTATGCGAATATAGATAACAATATACTTGAAATAAAAACCAAAATGGTGTATAATAACAGATGTCATGTGGGATTCAATACGATTGTCCGCAATGGGCAATTTTTCTTTACGCAAAATTGCCCTCCTACTCGTGGCCGGCCTGACGTCGGCCTTATTTGTGGCAATTGCACATTCCACCCCTACTTTTGCTGATGATGCCACGTGGAATGGTGAAGCTATTAAGTATAATGACCATGACTATACCAAAGAATCAGTCACATTACCAGGTATATCACAGGGGTACGATACCTACGTTTATAAACCAACAGACCAAACTGACAAAGCATTTGTCATCGCAGTTAAAACAGGCGCGGACAAGTCGCAACAAATCACCGATGCGCAACTTCGCGAATACAAACTGGATGGTGGCAACACCTACAGTAGCCCAGGGCCACCAACGACAGTTGCAATTGCCGCACAGAGCAGCACGGGTGATCAAGCAGGGAGTGATCAGAGTGGTGACACCGAAAAAACATCGTGTGGTGTTCCGAGTATTGGTTGGATCATCTGCGGTGTGTCCCGATTTATGGCGGATGCCATGGACAAAGCATATGGCTGGATTAGTGATTACCTGGTGGTTAAACCACTTACCACAGATACGAATAGCGGACTATTCCAAGCATGGGATATTGCTAAAAATATTGCAAATGCAGCGCGAAGGTATTGAACCTGCAGAGATATTTCGAC
>CAZCYG010000108.1:0-3062 GCA_964502795.1 uncultured Candidatus Saccharibacteria bacterium
GTCACGCGCTTCAAGCGCCGAAGCCATCTCGTCATACGCCGTATGAACACCGTGTCCCTGCACAGTCACGTCACTTTCAGAAACGATATTAACGGTCAGCTTTTTCACCAAAAGCACCCTCGAAAAACTCGACAATTGATTTGACCATATCTTCCTTGGTCATATCTGCAGACGTATCAACGATAAACATTTGTCGTCCGACGTTGTTTGGCTGTGGATCAAAAACAGGCAAGACGTAACGCTGTGCACCTGCCGGTGGGACAATAGGGTGAACGGTGCGCTGCGAATCAGCCGCGTTCCTATCTTTAATCTGCTGCACCAATGCATCAACGCTTTCTTTTTCGTCACTTTCAAGCGTCTCGTATGCCTGGCCCGCAAATCCAAGCATGCGTCGCGCACCAACCGTAGGATCACACTCAAAATAAAATCCGATCTTATAATCGCAGAGACCGCTGTCCTCAAGCATAGAGCCTGTCTCTTCAAGGGCTCGTCCGTCGTGCAAAATAACTTCATAACCTTCGTCACCAGCATCCTTGTACCATTTGCGCAACAACCCGTCTTTGAAATCCTGCGCCTTGGGCCGCGCGCCAAATTTAGCACTGTTTGCTCCCACTTCGGTCGTATATAAAAGAGCGTCGCGCTCTTCGTGGCTCATATCATAGACTTTTTTGATGAGTGCTGTCGTTTCTTCCAGCATCGATTTGTCAGACAGGAATTCGTCGATTGCGGCAGGGTCATCAACATCAACACCGTGCTGCGTCGCTGATACTACTAATACACGGAACACCTGACCGGCGTCGATCAGCATGGTTTTTACTCCCAAATCTTGTAGCGAACGCTTAACGGCGTGCACGATCGTGCCTTTGCCGCTTCGAGCTTGCCCGTCAAACGTCACCAGGACGGGCAGAGGAGTGTCGATTGTCATTTCCACAAACTATAGCAGATACTGGGGCAGTCGACAAATGCGACAAGCCCGATTAGCCGGTACTTCTTCTCTCACTATCGTGTCCCGTGAGAGAATCTTGAGGTAAACCTCAGGAATCTCTCGACGTGCCAGCGGATCAGTAATAGATTCGAGAAGAAGTACCGGCTAATCAAACAGCAAATGATACACTGTTACTGTGGCAAATTACTTACTGTATAGTAATGTATCAGGCAAGGGCAAACAGACAATCGTCCTCTTGCACGGATATTTAGCATCCTCGCAGTATTTCAAACACATCCGCAAACGATTAGAGCAACGATACCACGTCGTGGCACTGGACCTACTAGGTTTTGGCCGGTCGCCAAAACCACGAATTGACTATACATACGATGATCATATTGCCGCCGTCCGCTACACGCTCGATCAGCTGGGTGTCAAACGACCCTACATTCTGCTAGGGCATTCGATGGGTGCATTAATTGCACTGCGCTATGCTACGTTGTACGGCAATGCCATCAGCAAGCTACTATTGTTTAATCCGCCATTATTTGCCAATCCATCAGAACTCATCCAAACCCACCGGGAAAGTGGTCGACGCTACCGCGTATTGCTTTATACACGCCGACGCCATCTATACTGGGCTGTCCTTAATTTGCTGCCCAAAAATCGCTCTGCCAAGCGTAAAGCAATTAACCTGACCGACATCACCAGTCCGTCATCGCGTGCGCGCGAACGGTCATATCGTCATATTATCATTGATTCACGACCCTTTCAGGACATGCGCAAACTGACCGTCCCCACACTGCTAGCCGTCGGTGATCACGACCGATATATCTACCTAGAAAACTTGCGGCAACGCAATCTGCCAACAAATATTACGCTACGCATCATTGATACCGGCCATCATCCACTAGTGCGTGATGTCGATTTGAGCGACAATCTCATACGATCATTTCTGCAAAGAGATATATAAGTATTAATGTTATATCAAATTTTGTATAAAATGTCAAATAATATCAGGGGTAGTGTGGTATACTGTGTAAATTATGGCAAAAAAGAAAAAGCCCGCCAAACAACCGCCAAAAACCGTCGTCAATCGCCGGGCGCGGTTTGATTATGAGCTAGGTGACGAGCTAGTGGTCGGACTGAGTCTGAGCGGTCCAGAGACAAGAGCCGCCCGCGATGGGCACATCCAACTAAAAGGGGCGTTTGTCACTGTACGAGGTGGTGAGTTGTGGCTCAACAACGCAAGTTTTAGCCTTAAATTAAACAAGCGAGGTGAGCCAGGAGCGCGCACTATCGATACCGAACCCCGCAAGCTCTTGGCACACCGCAAACAGATCGACCAGCTACAAATCCGCAAAAAAGATGGTCTGACCATTGTGCCGACCAAGCTGCTGACTACGGGCCGGTATATCAAACTGGTTATCGCACTCGGCAAGGGTAAAAAGCGTTACGACAAGCGTGAAACCCTCAAACGCCGCGACCAAGAGCGCGACGCAAAACGAATCATAAAGCACAACATTTAAACACACCTGGTACTGTTAAAATTACTATATGACTAACGATGCAAATAATAGGATTCTCGCGAAGCTTGACGGCCTTACTCATGAAATAAAGGTGTTGCGTAGCGATGTCAGCGATAGCAAAACGAACACCACTATGATGAGCCTTCGGCTTCACACTCTTGAGGATGGCAACAAGGCAATCCAAACTGATATCGCCGACATCAAGCAGGACATACGCCGACTAGAGGTACTTCATGAAGAAACAGACAATACCATCAATCAAATTTCTGAAAACGTCGCACCTATTATGGAAACTGTGTCCGAACTGAAAGAGACTACAACTAGTCACGAAGATAGGCTCGCACAACACAATCGTCGCTTAAATTTTCTTGAAAAAACAGCATAAATAGCCTCAGAAATGAACGATGGCGCCCGCCTGCACCCCGGGTGGGGGCAGACGGACTCCTTCGTCCGTGCTTGGGTCAGGCCGACTGCAGCACCCGGTCGGGCTGCGACAGCGCCTTGAGGAACCGTTTCGGCGGCGCACCCCTGGCGATCGACAGCTCGAAGCCGTCGCTCAGGTCCTTGCACGGCGCGATCCGTGCCCGGTCACCGAAGTGATCGAGCAG